>JBBDTT010000012.1:0-12802 GCA_040904285.1 Actinomycetota bacterium | reverse complement strand
GCCGGCTATTCCATCGCCGTCGTCGTGTACGTCCTGTCCAGGTTCGTCTTCGCGTTGTTCTACCGGCCGGCGCCCGACGCCGGCCACCGCCCGATGGTGTCGATCGTCATCCCCGCCTTCAACGAGCAGGACAACATCGCCCAGACCATCGAGGCGAGCCTCGCGGTGGACTATCCCGAGGACCTGCTGGAGGTCATCGCCGTGAACGACGGTTCCACGGACGCGACGTGGGAGCGGATCCTCGAGACGAAGGCCCGCCACCCGCGCCTGTTCGCGATCGACCTGGGGCGGAACTACGGCAAGCGGGCGGCGATGGCGGAGGGCGTCCGCCGCGCTCGCGGTGAGGTCGTCTGCTTCGTCGACTCCGATTCCTTCCTGGCGCCGGACGCCGTCCACGAGATCGTGCAGCCGTTCGCCGACCGGCGGGGGGGGGCGGCCGGCGGCCACGCCGAGGTGGCCAACGCGATGCGGAACTGGCTGACGAAGATGCAGCAGGTCCGGTACTACGCGGCGTTTCGCGTGATCAAGGGCACGGAGTCGCTCCTGGGCGGAACCGTGACCTGCGCCTCGGGATGCTGCTCGGCGTACCGGCGGGAGACGATCCTGCCCGAGCTCGAGGCCTGGGAGTCCCAGACGTTCCTCGGGCGGGCCGCCACGTTCGGGGACGACCGGGCGCTCACGAACCGGGTCCTGAGACGCGGGCGCGTGGTCTACCAGGCGTCCGCGAGGTCCGAGACCGTGGTCCCCGAGTCGATGCGGGTCTTCCTCCGGCAGCAGCTTCGGTGGAAGAAGTCCTGGCTGCGCGAGTCGCTGTACGTCTGCCGCTACTTCTGGCGGAAGAACCCTGCCGCAGCCGTCCTGACCTACGCCTCGATCGCGTTCCCGTTCGTGGCCCCGTTCGTGGTCCTGCACGCGGTCGCGGCGCGGGTGCTGTCCGGAACCAGCGACGGCCTGTGGTTCTACCTGATCGGTACGTACTCCATGGCGCTGCTGTACTCGCTGTACTACGCGTTCCGGCGGCAGAACGGCCTGTGGCACCACGGCCTGTCGTTCGTGGCCATCTACATGTCCGTCCTGGTGTTCCAGACGTACTGGGGCATCTTCACGATGCGCGACAACCGCTGGGGGACGCGGGCCTCGACCGTCGATCACGTCGCCGTCGACCGTGAACGGGTCACCGCGCTCGCGCCGGAAACGGCCGCGGCGTGAGGACCCGACGCCGGTGGCAGCCGCGCACGAAGCAGCTGATCGTCGGGCTGGTCATGCTGCCGCTGTCGACGCTGCCCTTCGCGGCGTACTTCGGGCTGACGCAGGAGGGCCAGCTCCTGTGGGCGCGCGTCAGCACGACGATCTCGCCGCCTGCCCTCCCGCAGCTTTCCTCGGCCGACCGCGAGTGGGTTTCCGACAACGCCCCGAGCTACGAGGGAGCGGTCGCCGTGCTCGCGTATCACGGCATCGGCACCGCGGACGGCGACGGTGGATTCTCGATCTCGGCGGAACGATTCGGGGAGCACCTGGCCACGCTGCGCGCCGCGGGCATGCACACCGTCACCGCGACCGACCTGGCCCTCGCGTTCGCCGATCTGAAGGTCCTCCCGCCGAACGCCGTGATGATCTCCTTCGACGACGGACGGTCCGACGCGATGATGTTCGCGGACCCGCTCCTGGAGCAGGCAGGGATGCAGGCGTCGATGTTCGTGATCTCGGACCGCGCCGACGACCCCGGCGTGTACTACGTGGGCTGGGAGCACCTCCGAGAGTACGCGTCGACGGGGCGGTGGGACCTGCAGTCGCACACCGCCGGGTCGCACGTCGAGCGGCCCGCCGCCGGGGGGCGGAACCTTCCCGCGCTGACCAGCCTGTCCCCGGGCGAGGACCTGGCCGAGTACGCCGTCCGGGTGCGGGGCGACCTGCGTCGCGCGTCCGAGGCGCTCGAGCGTGAGGTCGGCGTGACGCCACTCGCGTTCGCGTATCCGTTCGGCGCCCACGCCGGGCGTCACGACGACCGGGTCAACGACGCGAGGCTCGGCAAGTTCCTCGGGCCGGAGGTCGTGCGGCGCCATGCACTCGCCTTCCACCAGGACGACCAGTCCACATGGGGACTGACCACCTGTCACAGCGACCCGTACGGGCTCCGGCGGCTCGAGGTCGAGGACTGGTCGGGACGCGAGCTCCTGTCGCGGATCGCCGACGCGGCGGACCGGCTGGAGCCGGGGGACAGCACATGTCGCTACAGCCTGGAGAACCGGGACTGGCTGCACGGCCTGCCGGGCTGGGTCCGGGACGCGCTCGTCCGGGCCGCGACCCGGGACCGCTGGGAGGAGGCCGGGGACGTGGCCCTGTCAGGCGGCGGCCCGTTCATCGGCAGCAGCTCCTCCGGCTTCGGGCCGGAGCCGCGGGTCCAGGACGTCCACCCGCCGGGCGGTCAGGGTGGAGGAGGAGCGGCGGATGAACCGCCGATCGGTCGCGGCGGCGGCGGCGATGCGGGCGGCGGCGGCGTTGGAGGAGGCGCGGACGGCGGCGGAGGCGGTGGTGCCGGCGGGGACGGCGGCGGAGGCGGCGGTGGCGGTGGTGGCGGTGGTGGTGGATCCGACGAACCTCCGGCCGAACCACCTTCGGATCCACCGGGCCAGGGGAGCGCTCACGGCAACGGCAACGGACCCGGCGGGAACGGCAACGCGAACGGGCACGACAAGGGCAACGGGAAGGGGAAGGCCAAGGGGAAGCCCTGACGCCTACCCCCCGAGGTGCTTCGCGAAGAACTCGAGGGTGCGGTCCCAGGCCTGCTCCGAGGCGGCGGGGTCGTGGTCCTCGCGGGCATCGTTGAAGAAGGCGTGGCGGGCGCCGTCGTACACGTGCACCTCGCCCCCGTGCGCCTCGAGGTGTGACCGCACGGCGTCCAGCTGCTCGGCCGACCACGCGTCCTCCGTGCCGTAGTGGGCCTGGATGGGGGCGGTGGGCGCGCGGCCCTCGTGGTCCTGCATGCCGTAGAAGACGACGGCGGCGGCGATGCGGTCGTCGGTGTGGGCGAGGTCGAACACCAGGTCTGCGCCCATGCAGAACCCGATCACGCCGATCTTCTCGATGCCCTGGCGGATGAGCCAGCCGACGGTGGCCTCGAGGTCCTCGCGGACCTGGTCGCGGTCCATCTCCATCATCAGCTTCTGGGCCTCGTCCGGCTCCTCGGCCTGCTTGCCGCGGTAGAGGTCGGGAGCGATCGCGCTCCACTCGTGGCCGCTGGTGAACCGAAGCGTGACGTCCTGGATGTGCCCGTCGAGGCCCCACCACTCCTGGATCACCACGATCGTGGGGTTCGGGAAGTCGAAGGAGCGGGCGAAGAAGGCCGGGAGCGGGCCGCCGGGCGCGTCGATCACGACGTCGCGGACTCGGGTCATGGCGGGGGAGCCTAGCAGCGCGCTCAACTCGCGCGCGTATCCTCACGCACGTGGACACCGTGATCCGCCTCACGCAGTTCAGCCACGGCGCCGGCTGCGCCTGCAAGCTCGGGCCGAGCGAGCTCTCCGAGGTCCTGGCCCGCCTCCCCGCCGCCGCGATGCCCCCCGAGGTGCTGGTGGCGGGGGATACCCGGGACGACGCGGCCGTCTATCGCCTGCCCGGCGGGGGCGCCCTGGTGCAGACCGTCGATTTCTTCATGCCCGTCGTGGACGATGCGTACGACTGGGGCCGGATCGCCGCCGCGAACGCGCTGTCGGACGTCTACGCGATGGGGGGCCGGCCGGCGCTGGCCCTGAACGTGGTGGGGTGGCCCGTCGACCGTCTGCCCCTCGAGCTGCTGTCCGAGGTCCTGCGCGGCGGGGCCGACGTCGCCGCGGAGGCCGGGGTCGCGATCGTCGGCGGCCACACGATCGACGACACGGAGCCGAAGTACGGGATGGCCGTGACCGGTTTCGTCGAGGAGTCGAGCCTGACCCGCAACTCCACCGCGCCGCCCGGCGCCGCGCTGTTCCTGACCAAGCCGCTCGGGGTGGGGATCGCCACGACCGCGATCAAGCGCGGGGTGGCCACCGAGGCCCAGACCCGGGCCGCCGTCGACCTGATGACCACGCTGAACCGGGCGGCCGCCGAGGCGATGCTCGAGGCGAGCGCCGAGGCGGCCACCGACGTGACCGGCTTCGGCCTGCTGGGCCACCTGGTGGAGATGCTCGAGTCCTCGGAGGTCGCCGGGGTGATCGACGCCGGCGCGCTCGAGTTCCTGCCGGGGACCCGAGCCCACGCCGACGCCGGGGTGGTGCCCGGCGGGAGCAAGCGCAACCACCGGTGGCTGTCGGACCGCGTGGAGTGGGGCGGGCTGGAGGCGGCCGAGCAGCTCATGCTCGCCGACGCCCAGACCTCGGGCGGCCTGTTGATCGCCACCACCCGTCCTGACGAGCTGCGGGCGGCCCTGGAGGCCCGGGGCGTGCTCGCCCTCGAGGTGGGGCGTACCGAGGCCGCCGGCGCGACCGGCGCCGGCCGCATCCGTCTGGAGGGGCGGGTCGCGGCCGATGCCGCGTAGAATTGCACCTGCGAAGTCGGAATTCCCCGACACCGCTCCGAGGTTGCACGAGGTGAGCATGGGCGCGATCAACCTGCCGAAGGACATCGTCGACCGGATGATCGAGCACGCCCGCGCGGAGTACCCGAACGAGGCCTGCGGGCTGATCGCCGGGCAGGACGGCGAGGCCGTGCACGTGTTCCCGATGGCGAACGCCGACGCGAGCCCGGTGACCTACCGGCTGGAGTCGAAGGAGCAGCTCGACGTGTTCAACGAGATCGAGGAGAAGGGGTGGGAGCTCCTCGCGATCTTTCACTCGCACACCCACTCGGAGGCCTATCCGTCTCCTACGGATGAGAAACACGCGGAGGGCTACCCGGATCCGTACTACGTCATCGTGAGCCTGGCGGACCGCTCGGCTCCTGTGGTCCGTGCCTTCAGATTGGTCGATGGAATCGACGAGCAGGAGGTCCTTGTCCTGTGATCACCGACTTCAAGTTCACCGAGGACCAGGTCCAGCGCTACGCGCGGCACATCATCCTGCCGGGCATCGGCGGCGAGGGGCAGAAGAAGCTCATCCAGTCGAAGGTCCTGGTGATCGGGGCCGGCGGGCTCGGCTCGCCGGTCGCGCTGTACCTCGCGGCGGCGGGGGTCGGCAAGCTCGGCATCCTCGACTTCGACCGGGTGGACCTGTCGAACCTGCAGCGCCAGATCCTGCACGACACCGCCGACGTGGGGAAGCCCAAGGTGGCCTCCGCGCAGGAGCGGATCGAGGCCATGAATCCCAACGTCGAGGTCGTCGCGTACGACACGGCGCTCACCTCGGCCAACGCCTTCGAGATCATCGAGCCGTGGGACCTGGTGATCGACGGCACCGACAACTTCCCGGTCCGCTACCTCGTGAACGACGCCACGCAGATGCTCGGCAAGCCCCTCGTGTACGGCTCGATCTACCAGTTCGAGGGACAGGCCTCCGTGTTCATGCCCGGGCAGGAGGCGCCGTGCTACCGGTGCCTGTTCCCGCAGCCCCCTCCGCCCGGGACCGTCCCGAGCTGCGCCGAGGGCGGCGTGTTCGGCGTCCTGCCCGGCATCGTCGGCTCGATCCAGGCCGCCGAGGCCATCAAGCTCGTCACCGGCTTCGGCGAGCCGCTGGTCGGGCGCCTGGTGATCTTCGACGCCGCGCAGATGGAGTTCACGACCGTGAAGCTGCGGTGGGACCCCGACTGCCCGGTGTGCGGCAAGCACCCGACGGTCACCGAGCTCATCGACTACGACCAGTTCTGCGGGCTGGCGCCCGGCCAGGCGCCGCCCGAAGCCGAGCACGCCCCTCCCGCCCACTGACGACCGAAGGAGCCAGCGACGACATGCCAGTCCAGGTGAAGCTTCCGACGATCCTCCGCAAGCACGCGGACGGCGCGGCGACCGTCGAGGGTCACGGCGCCACGGTCCGCGAGGTCCTCCAGGACCTCGAGTCGCGGTTCGAGGGCGTCACGCGCAACGTCGTGGGGGAGGACGGCTCGCTGCACCGGTTCGTGAACGTGTACCTGAACGACGAGGACGTCCGCTACCTGGGCGCCCTCGAGACCGAGGTCAACGACGGGGACACCGTGGCGATCCTGCCAGCCGTCGCCGGCGGCTGAGTCCCCTACGCGAAAGGAGGGCGTCCCCGGCCGGACGGTGCCCGCCTGGGATAATCGCGCTCCCGTGAGGTTCGACGACATCCTCGACGCCGTGGGCAACACCCCCCTGGTCGGCATGCCCAGGCTCTCCCCGAAGCCGTCCGTACGGCTGTGGGCCAAGCTCGAGGGCAACAACCCCACCGGGTCGCTCAAGGACCGCATCGCCAAGAAGATGGTCGAGGCGGCCGAGGCCTCCGGCGAGCTGACCCCCGCCCACGTCCTGCTCGAGCCCACGAGCGGCAACACGGGTATCTCGCTGGCCATGGTCGCGCGGCGCAAGGGATATCGGCTCGCCGTGGTCATGCCCGAGAACGCGAGCCAGGAGCGCGTCCAGCTCCTGGAGCTGTTCGGCGCGCAGGTGGTGTTCAGCCCGGCCGACAAGGGGACCAACGGCTCGATCGAGGTCGCGCGGGCGATGGCCGAGGACCCCAAGTACTTCATGCCGTTCCAGTACGGCAACGAGAACAACCCACTCGCCCACTACGAGGGGACCGGCGAGGAGATCGTCCGCGACCTCCCCGGCGTGACCCACTTCGTCGCCGGGCTGGGGACCGGCGGCACGCTCACCGGCGTCGGCCGCCGCCTGAAGGAGCACAACCCGACGGTCCAGGTGATCGCGGCCGAGCCGGAGCTGGGGGAGCTCGTCTACGGGCTGCGCTCCCTGGAGGAGGGCTTCATCCCGCCGATCCTCGACGAGTCCGTGCTCGACCGGAAGTTCCTGGTCGGCTCGGCCGACGCCCTGCGCGCGACCCGGGCCGTCGTCGAGCAGGAGGGCATCTTTTGCGGCATCTCCTCGGGGGCGGTCGTGCACGTCGGACGGCGGATCGCGCAGGCCGTGGAGGAGGCCGACATCGTCTGCCTGCTCCCCGACGGAGGCTGGAAGTACCTGTCCACGCAGGCCTGGGCCCCCGAGATCGAGCGGGCGGACAAGGGTGTCGAGGAGACCCTGTGGTGGTGACGTCGTGACCGACCCGAGGCCGATCGGCGTGTTCGACTCCGGCGTGGGCGGGCTGACCGTGGTCCGCTCGATCATCGACCAGCTGCCGAACGAGTCGATGGCCTACTTCGGTGACACGGCGCGGTCGCCGTACGGGCCGCGGCCCCTCGCGGAGATCCGCGAGTTCTCCCGGGACATCGCCGGGCTGCTCCTGGAGCGCGACGTGAAGATGCTGGTCGTCGCGTGCAACTCGATCGAGGTCGCCGCGGTCGAGGACCTCGCCGCCTCGAGCGGGGTCCCGGTGCTCGGCGTCATCGAGCCCGGGGTCCGGGCCGCGCTGCGCGCCACGCGGACCGGCCGGGTCGGCGTGATCGGCACCGAGGCGACGATCGCGAGCCGCGCCTACGACCGCGCCGTGGCAGCCGCCCGGCCCGGCGTGGAGCTGCATTCCGCGGCCTGTCCGGACTTCGTCCCCCACGTCGAGGCCGGCGACACGACCTCGCCCCAGCTCCGCGCCGCGGCGGAGGGCTACCTGCGGCCGCTGCGCGAGGCCGGCGTCGACGCCCTCATCCTCGGGTGCACGCACTATCCGCTGCTGTCCGGGTTGCTCCAGGTCGTCATGGGGCCGGACGTGCAGCTCGTCTCGAGCGCTGAGGAGACCGCGAAGGACGTGTACGCGGAGCTCCTGGGCACGGGCCGGCTCTCCGACGGCCCCGCGGGCTACGAGTTCCTGTGCTCGGGCAAGCCGGAGACGTTCCGGGCGCTCGGCTCCCGGTTCCTCGGCCCCGAGGTGAACGACGTCCGCTCGACCGCGCTGTCGGCGACGGCGAGGCACGCGTGGAGCTGACCGCGCTGGGGACGAGCGGGGGCTGGCCCGGCGCCGGCCGGGCCGCGAGTGGGTACCTCCTCAGCCACGACGGCTTCAACGTAGTCCTGGACCTGGGAACCGGGACGCTCAGCCGCCTGCAGGAGCTGCTCGACCTGGACGAGCTCGGAGGGATCGTGATCTCCCACGGCCACTACGACCACTTCCTGGACCTCTATCCGCTGTTCATCGCGCGGTTCTACGAGGAATGCCTCACGGGCCCGATCCCGGTGCTCGCGCCGCCGGGGTTCTTCGAGAAGCTCTTCATGCTGACCGACGACGGCGGCGCCGACATGCGCTCGGTGCTCGAGCCCCGGGAGATCCAGCTGACCGACACCACCGAGCTGGGACCGCTCCGGATCGACACCCGGCCGATGACGCACCTGATCCCGACGATCGGGATGCGGCTGTCCGCGAACGGGATGGCCCTGGCGTACACGGGTGACACCGGGGAGAGCCCGGAGGTGGAGACGCTGGCCCACGGCGCCGACCTGCTCCTGGCCGAGGCCGCCCAGCAGGACACGCCGGAGCCGCTGTGGTTCCACCTCACGGCTCGCCAGGCCGCCATCCACGCGACGAGGGCCGGGGCCGGCCGCCTGGTCCTGTCGCACTTCTGGCCGACCCACGACCGCGAGGTGTCCCGCGAGCAGGCCGCCGAGGCGTTCGACGGCGACCTGGTCCTGTTCGACGAGGGCGCGACGGTCCAGGTGTCCTCGTGACGGCTCGCGTCGACGGGCGGACGCCGGACGCCATCCGTCCCGTCACGATGCAGACCGGCTACCTGGAGTGGGCCGAGGGCAGCGTGCTGTTCGAGATGGGCAAGACGCGCGTGCTCGCGGCGGCGTCCTGGGAGGCGAAGGTGCCCCGGTTCCTGCAGGGCTCGGGGTCGGGATGGGTGACCGCCGAATACGCGCTCCTGCCCCGTTCGACCTCCGTGCGGACCGACCGAGAGTCGGTGAAGGGGAAGCTCTCGGGGCGGACCCAGGAGATCCAGCGCCTCATCGGCCGCTCGCTGCGCGGGGTGACCAAGCTCGATCGGATGGGCGAGAACTCGATCCTGATCGACTGCGACATCCTGCAGGCCGACGGGGGCACGCGCACCGCCTCGATCACCGCCGGCTACATCGCCCTGGGGCTGGCCGAACGAAACCTCACCGAGCGCGGGGTGTTCAAGAAGGAGATCCTTCCCGAATCCGTGGCGGCGATCTCGGCCGGGATCGTCGGCGGGGAACGCCTGCTCGACCTGTGCTACGAGGAGGACGCCAAGGCCGAGGTCGACCTGAACGTCGTCACGACGAGCGACGGCCGGCTGGTCGAGGTGCAGGGGACCGCGGAGGGCGAGCCGTTCTCCCGGGAGGACCTCGACGGGCTGCTGGCGCTGGCCGAGAAGGGCATCGCCGAGCTCACCGAGATCCAGCGCCGAGCCCTCGCCGGCTGAGCCGGTGCCCGTTCCCGACCGGCTGGTCGTCGCCTCGCGCAACGCGGGGAAGGTGCGCGAGATCCTCCGCATCTGCTCGGGCTGGCCCGCCGAGCTCCTCACGTACGAGGACGTGGACTGGGCGGACGTCGAGGAGACCGAGGACACCTACCTGGGCAACGCGCTGCTCAAGGCCCGGGCCGTGGCGGACGCCACCGGCGTCCCCGCCCTGGCCGACGACTCGGGCATCGAGGTCGACGCGCTGGGCGGCAAGCCCGGCCCCCGCTCCGCCCGGTTCGCCGGTGAGGACGCCTCCGACGTGGAGAACCTCGCCGCGCTGCTGCAGTCCCTCGCCGGCGTGCCGGCGGGCGGCCGAACCGCCCGGTACCGCGCGGTGGCCGTCGTCGCGTGGCCGGAAGGCGGCGAGGTCCACGCCGAGGCGACGTGCGAGGGGACGATCACGAAGAAGCCGCGAGGCGACGGCGGCTTCGGCTACGACCCCGCGTTCCTGCCCGAGGGCTGGGACCGCACGATGGCCGAGCTCGCCGACGAGGAGAAGGACCGCATCAGCCACCGCGGCCGCTCCCTGCGAGCCCTCGAGGCGCGCCTCCGCGACGCGGGCTGACGGATCGGTGCGAGAGGGGGGAGTCGAACCCCCACGCCCTTGCGGGCACCGGCTCCTAAGGCCGGCGCGTCTACCGTTCCGCCACTCTCGCGGGTGCGGCGACGAGTGTAGCGGCGGGTCCAGGAGGCGCGGATCAGGGCCGGTGGGCGTACAGCCGCCACTCTCCGGGCACGCCCTTGAGCTCGTGGCTGCCGCGATCCTCGAACTCGATCCCCGAACCGATGGTCAGGTCCTTCACCGTCTGCGAGACCAGGACGTCTCCCGGTCCGGCGGCGTGCAGGACCCGGGCCGCCACGTGGGCTGCGATGCCTCCGACGTCGTCGCCGCGGAGCTCGATCTCTCCCGCGTGCAGGCCGGCTCGGATCTGGACGTCCAGCCGGCGGAGCGCATCCTGCAGGGCCCCGGCACAGCGAACCGCGCGCGCGGGTCCGTCGAGAGCGTTATGCAGCACGACTTCACGCTGTCGCCATTCGTCGACGAACGTGAGGATCAGCCGTGTCGGCGCCGCGCCGTTAGGGCTTCACGACGCGGGCGACCACCCTTCCGTCGGCAGCGGGCCGGACAAGAACCACACGGGCGACGGACGGGACGGCCCCGCCGGGCGCATCCCGCATCGCGAAGAGGTAGTAGGGGCCGGGCGGGAGCAGCCGGCCATCGCCCCCCCTGGGCAGGCGTGCGATCAGCCTGGATCCTTCGATCCTGTGCTGCAGCTTTACCGCCCGCATGTCGGCGTCGACGGTGTGCGTCGTAGCAGGGATGCGCACCAGCACGAGCTCAGAAATCTCGCCGACGTGCGTGCCCTTACCCAGTGTCACGCGGAGGGCCCGTCCCCCGGCGGAAGGGACCACTGAAGAGACAACCGGGGGCCGACCCCGGAACAGGTAGGGGGGCTCGTAGATCTCGAACGTGGAGTCTCGGAAGTTGTTGCTTCGCGTCAGCGTGTTGTCGCTGTGGCCGTAGTGCGCGGCGATCGGGGCATGCCCCCCGACGAGGACGCGGCCGTCCGGGAGCAGGACGGCACTGCTGTGGTAGACGCGCTCCTGCCGCCCCGCGCTCAGCTCCCGCCACGTCCCCGTCTTCGGGTCGTACAGCTCCGCCATCCGGACCGCCGCAGCGGAACCCGGCTCGACGACGTCGTCCGCGTCGCCTCCGTTCAGCAGCAACACCTCCCCGGTCGGAAGGAGCACGCTGCTCCCGTGCCAGCGAGGATTCCGCAGCTGCGTTCCGTCCCCGACCAGGCCGTCGAACATGCCCTTGGGTACGGTTTCGTTGGCCATGCCGTCAGGAGTCCACCGGACGACCTCCGAGAGCGTCGTGGCGAACCAGGCGCCGGGGGACGGCCCCAGAGCGCCACCTACGAGAAGGATGCTTGCCTCCCGATAGGGGGGTTCCAGCCGGAGCAGCGTGGAGGTAGCACCCGTTCGCGCTCCGTACAGTGCGGGGCCGAGGAGGCTCCACGTTTTGGTCGCGGGGTCGTACGTCCTTTGCAGCGACCACATCGCCTCGTCGCCCGCGAAGCCGCCCGGGGCCCACGCCTCGCCGGCGCCGCCGTAGAAGACCGTGCCGTCGGGAAGTAGGTGCAGCCGAGGGTAGGTCGGGAACGTCCAGGCGCTCACCCCCGCCTTGCTCCATCGTTCCATCGACGGGTCATAGATCTCCGTCAGGCGCGACAGCCCGAAGCCGTAGTCGTCCGCGCGATCCGGGCCTTCCAGGCCGGAGGCCGCCAGGACACGGCCGTCCGCGAGCGTCGCCAGTGATGGGTACCAGCGAGGCTCGTGCATATCGCCGACGGCCCGGAACCGGTCCGTTCTGGGATCGAAGATGCGGGTGGCGACGAGTCCGTACGGGGAGACCGAGCCCGATCGCCATTCGGAGCCTCCGGCGAGCAGGAGGGTGCCGTCGTACAGGAACTTCTGGTCGGCGCAGAACAGGTCATGGGTCGCGGCGTTCGGCCGGTCGCGGGGCTCCTCGCTGGTACCCCGCTCGAGGACGGGGACGGTCCATCGAGGCCTCCGGGAACGGAGGTCGAGAACCCGGGCCCGGCTGTTTTGCAAGACCGACCCGATCTCGAGGAGGAGGTTGGTCTCCACGTCCTCCATCCCTTCCGCCCCGTTCCAGTAGAGGAGCCGGCCGTCCGGCAGCACGGCCGCGCTGACGGCGGTCGGGAACCGCTTCGCGTTCTCGCGCGAGGGCGGACCGTATGGGCTCGAGCCGCCCTCCCAGAAGGGCTTCGACCACCGGCCCACGAGCGTCGGGTTCTCGGCGGCCAGCGCGGGAGGGAAGGCGACCCCGGCGGCGAGGAGCGACAGGGCGATGACGATCACACGGCCCCGGACCCGGACCGGTCTCCGCGGCGTCAACGGGGCAGCCGTCCCTTCGAAGGTCGCCCGGGCGAACGGAGGCCCTCGATCGCCGCGGTGAGGCCGATCCAGCCGACGAACGGGTTGGCGGCGGCTCCCGGAATCGTGAGCGTCCCCTCGATCGGCTCGGTGTCGAGACGGAGCTCGAGCCAAGCCTGGATGGCGTCCGGCGGCTCGTTCGCGACCCGGTCGGTGGGCATGCGCCAGCGTGGGCCCGTTAGCCCGTCCTTCGCATCGTGGGCGCGACCACGAACATTGCGGCCGAGCGGTCGCTACGGAGCGATCGTCTCTTCGTCGGCCAGGGCGGCCTTGAGCTCGTTCCGCCCCGTGATCTCGAGCTTCTCGTAGGCGTGGGTGAGGTGCGTCTCGACCGTGCGAAGGGTGACGAACAGCCGTTGGGCGATCTCGCGGTTGGCGAGGCCCTCCG
>JBBDTT010000011.1:0-12824 GCA_040904285.1 Actinomycetota bacterium | reverse complement strand
TCGACCCGCGCCCCGTTTCCCGCGGTGATCTTCGTCAACGGGTCCGGCACCCCGCAGTAGGCGTACTGGTCGTTCGCCCAGGATCTCGCGGAGCACGGCTACCTGGTCATGACCTTCGATCCGCAAGGCGTGGGCCAGTCCGACGACGCGCCGAACCCGGAGTCGACCTACTGCGATCCGAACGGGTCGTGGCGCGAGCCCCAGGAGCTGGGGGTCCGCGAGCACGGACCGTGCGCCGGGCAGAACGACGACGGTGTCAACAGCACGGTGGGACAGGTCCCGGCCGTCGTCTCCATCGCCGTCGAGGGACGCACCGGCTCCCAGGGGACCGTCGACGTCCAGGACGTGTACGAGGAGCTCGAGCCGAACTTCGTCTTCGGCGCGTTCGACGCGTGGAAGTGGCTCGCCTCCCGCGCCAACCCATGGCGCCGGCAGGTCGATCTCCGCCGGGTGGGCCTCATGGGGCACTCGCTGGGCGCGTACGCCGCCGCGCTCGTGGCGAACGGCGACCCCCGCCGGCGGTTCCGCGCCGCTCTGTCCTTCGATTCCTTCGCGAGGTTCATGCACGACGTTCGGCCTACGGTGCCTACGCTGTACATGCAGTCGGAGCAGGAGTTCTTCTCGGGTCCCCGCCTCGATCCGCCACCGCCCGAGGCGCTCCACGCGACCCGACGCGACTACGACGCGTTCGTGGCCCGGCGCCTCCCGACCATGTACCTGGTCCTACGCTCGTCGACACACCAGGAGTGGGCCTACCTCGGCCCGGAGTCCGGGCAGTCCGCCTCCCGGTACGGCCAGCGCGTGTCGGCGTACTTCGCCCTCGCGTGGCTCGACCGATACGTCAAGTGCGCCCTCGTCTCGCGGTCATGCGGCGACGAACGGGCGCAGCGCGCCGACGCGCTCCGGCGGCTCCTGGCTCCGCGGTTCGACGGGTCGGTCGATCGCTCCTCGATCGGGCTCGGGGCGTGGGATCTCTCCGAGATGACGAACCGCCCCTACCGGATCGGCGGTGCGACCGTCGGGTCCGCCCTCTCGTTCTACTACGTGTCGCGATATGCCTTCGACGGCCATCGGTGTCTCGACATGCGCGGATGCTGATTCCCGGCCTCGGCTACCGAGTGGAGGTCCGGCCACGGCCGCCAGATCGGCAGCGCTTCTCGACGAGGTTCTAGAGTCGAGAGGGAAACGGCGAAGAAAGGGGACCGGCATGCAGCTGAACAGCCTCCTCATCGGGTCCGAGGATCCGGCGCGGCTCACGGAGTACTACACGAAGCTCTTCGGCAAGCCGGTGTGGGAGGAGGGCGGATACAGCACCTGGCAGATCGGGAGTGGCGCGTTCACCGTCATCCCGCACGATCAGGTGAAGGGCAAGAACGCGCATCCCGGCCGCCTGATCTGGAACATCGAGACCCCCGACGTGAAGGGGGAGTTCGAGCGACTCAAGGCCGCCGGCGCGACCGTCGTCAAGGAGCCCTACGAGCCGATGGAGGCGACGGACATGTGGGTGACCACGTTCTCCGACCCCGACGACAACTACTTCCAGCTCGTCAGCCCCATGGAGCCGCCCGCCTAGTCCGTTTTCCCGACCCCGGCAAGGTTCCGTGAGGACGGCGTGGATCGCCACGACGCGGCGATCAGCACCTCCGCGATGGCGTTGAGCTCCTCCGGGGCTCGGGGCGTTCGCACCTTCGGGGGGTCGGCGGGCTGGCATACGCTTGCGAGCCATGAGCGGGATCGAGCCGTCCTTCTGGAGCGATCTGGGGCGTGCGGCGGCGGTCTGGCGACGAATGCCCTGGCTTCCGGCAATGTCCGTCGGGTTGGGTGCGGCGTCGCTCCTTCCTGAGGAGCTCGCGTTGCTGTCGCTCGCCATCATGGTTATCAACGCCGGGTGGTTTGGGACGGAACGCATCTGTTACCTGCGCGCGTTCCGCGGCCAGTCGATCACAGCGCCAGAACTCGGCAGGTTCACCCGGGCATTCATCATGCGATACGCGGTCCTCGGCCTGATCGTGGTGGTGCCGTTCGTGCTGTTGCTGCTTCCCGCCTTCCTTGACACCCGGTCCGAGGGCCCTCGAACGGACCTGCTGGTCGCGATGGTCATCCTCATCACGATCGTCGACCTGGCGCTGACCTTCGTCACCCCGGCCCTCGCGTTCAGTACCCGCAGAGTTCGTGGTGCGATCGGAATTGGCCTCCGCATGATTCGATCCGAATGGCCGCGGTCCGCGTGGTACATCCTGGTGCCGCCCCTGACCGTGGTGTTCGTCGGCCAAACGATCTCGCGTGTCACCGATGTGGGTATCGCGGGGCAGGCTTTCGCTGGCGTGCTGGCCCCGCTCGTGAACCTGTGGTTCAAGGGAGCCACCGCGGCGTTCTACCTGCGCCGGCACGAGGTCGGCGACGACGGCGCGGCGTTCGAGGAGCGTCACCAAACGCAGCCGTTCTAACGACTGCGGGCGGTGCGACGGCAATGTCCATCGTGCTGTGGTCGGTGACGCAGCCCCATCGCGGGCTGACCGTCCTGTAGTCGAGCCGCCCTGTTTGACATACTCCGCCCGGAGATCGGCCGTCGCGCCGGTGAGGTGTCATGCAGGCTGAGGCGGGTTCACCAGCCACGTCGGGCGCCACGATCCTCACGTTCCTGATCGCGGACATCCGCGGCTACACCACGTTCACCGCGGAGCGAGGCGACGAGGCCGCCGCCGAGCTGGCCATGAAGTTCGCCGGCATCGCCCAGGAGGGCATCGAGTCCCACGGCGGGACGCTGGTCTCGCTGCGCGGAGACGAGGCGTTCGCCGTCTTCGACTCGGCCCGGCAGGCCATCCGGACGGCGATCGACCTCCAGCGACGGTTCGTGGACGCGACCGTGGCCGACCCGGCGATGCCGCTCCCCGTCGGGATGGGACTTGACGCCGGCGAGGCCGTCCCCGTCGAGGACGGCTACCGGGGAGGCGCCATCAACCTGGCGGCACGGCTGTGCTCCCTGGCCGGACCGGCCGAGATCCTGGCGAGTCGCGAGGCCGTGCACGTGGCCCGCAAGGTCGAGGGCGTCACCTTCGTCGACCGGGGACCCGTCCACCTGAAGGGCCTCGCGGACGCGGTCCAGGTCGTCCGGGTGCGGGCCGAGGCGGAGGACCCGGCCGAGGAGATCGCGTTCCGCCGCGCGCTGGGGTCCTCGGCGGCGCTGCTCGTCCCGGTCGTTCCCGGGGTCATGGTCCCCAACCCGTACAAGGGCCTCCGCCCGTTCGAGGAGGGAGACGCGCCGGACTTCTTCGGCCGCGAGGAGCTCACCCAGCAACTGGTGGAGCGCCTGGGCCAGACGCGGTTCCTGGCCGTCGTCGGTCCCAGCGGCAGCGGGAAGTCCTCCGTCGTCAGGGCCGGGCTGATCCCGGCGCTTCGGGGCGGGGCCCTCCCCGGCTCGAAGGACTGGCCCATCGTGGACATGCTTCCCGGTCCCCGCCCCCTGGACGAGCTGGAGGCCGCGCTGCTGCGGGTCGCGGTCAACCCTCCGAACAGCCTGATGGAGCAGCTCGAACGGGACGACCACGGCCTCGGCCGCGCGGTCAAGCGGGTGCTTCCCGCGGACGGCTCGGAGCTCGTCCTGCTGATCGACCAGTTCGAGGAGGTCTTCACCCTCGTCCAGGAGGAGTCCACTCGGACGGCGTTCCTCGAGAGCCTCGAGGCGGCCGTCGCGGATCCGCACAGCCGTCTGCGCGTGGTGATCACCCTGCGGGCCGACTTCTACGACCGGCCCCTGCTCTATCGGGGGTTCGCCGAGCTCCTCCGCTCGCGCGTGGAGGTTGTGGTTCCGCTCTCTCCCGAGGAGCTCGAGCGAGCCATCTCGGAGCCCGCCCGGCGCGTCGACGTGCGGCTGGAACAGGGGCTCGTGTCCCACATGCTCGCGGACGTGGCCGACGAACCCGGCGGCCTCCCCCTCATGGAGTACGCCCTGACCGAGCTGTTCGAGCGGCGGGAGGGCGATGTCCTGACCGTGGACGGCTACCGGGCGATCGGCGGCGTGTCGGGTGCGCTCGGCCGCCGCGCGGAGGAGTTGCACGCCGACCTCGACGATGCCGGGAAGGAAGCGGCCCGCCAGCTCGTCCTGCGCCTCGTGTCCCTGGGCGAGGGGACCGAGGACACCCGCCGTCCGGTGGCCCGGTCCGAGATCGCCTCCCTGGAGGTCGACCAGCAGGCGATGGCGGGCGTGCTGGACGCCTTTGGTGCGTCCCGCCTGCTGTCCTTCGACCGGGATTCCCGCAGCGGGGCACCCACGGTCGAGGTGGCGCACGAGGCCCTCCTCACTGCGTGGGGCCGGCTCCGCGGATGGATCGACGAGGCGCGGGAGGACGTCCGGACCGAACGCCGGCTGGCGGTCGCCTCGGGCGAGTGGGCCGAGGCCGGCCGGGACGCCTCCTTCCTGGCCACCGGGTCACGGCTCGAGCAGTTCCAGGCCTGGCGCGAATCCGCGCGGATCTCGGCCACCCCCGAGGAGCGCGAGTTCCTCGACGCGTCGATCGCCGATCGCGACCAGCACCTGGCGGAGGACGAGGCCCGGGAAGCGCGGGAGCGCGCGCTCGAGCGCCGGTCGATCAGGCGTCTGCGGGCGCTGGTGGCCGTCTTCGCCGCGATGGCCCTCATCGCCGGTGGGCTCACGGTGTTCGCTTTCGACCAGCGGCGCCGGGCCAACGACCAGCGTGAGCGGGCCAGACGTGAAGGACGCGTCGCGGTCGCCCGAGAGCTGGCGGCCGCGGCCGTGGGGAACCTCGAGGCCGATGCCGAACGGAGCATCCTGCTGGCGCTCGAGGCCGTCCGCCGCACTCGATCGGTGGACGGTTCCGTCCTGCCTGAGGTCGAAGACGCCCTCCACCGGGCCGTCCAGGCGTCGCGCATCGTGCTGACCGTTCCCGATCTCGGAGGCGACCTTGACTGGAGCGTCGATGGACTGTTCGTGACCGAGGGGCCCGAGGAGTCGGGGGTGGTGGACATCCGGGACGCCAACACCGGCGAACGGGTGCGCTCGTTCACGGGACACGACGTGGACATCAACAGCGTGGCGTTCAGCGCCGACGGCTCGATGCTGGCCACCACGGGAGACGACGGCGCGCTCCGCGTCTGGGACGTCCGGTCGGGCCGGAGGCTGGGCGACTTCCGGGGAGAGAGCGACCTGGTGCCGGGGGCGGCGTTCAGCCCCGACGGATCCCAGGTGGCCGCGGCTTGGCTCGAGGAGGACACGGTGCGGGTGTGGGACGTCGCGACCGGGCGGATGGTCCGCGCGATCGACGCCCCGACGGAACCCTTCGCGACGTCGTTCAGCCCGGACGGCCGGCGGCTGGCGATCGGCGGGATCGACAGCCCGATCGCGGCGGTCGTCGACGTGCGCTCCGGCCGGCAGGTGCTCACCCTGGAAGGCCACGAGTTCGGGCTGAACGACATCGACTACAGCCCGAACGGCCGATGGATCGCGACCGCCAGCGGCGACTCGACGGGCCGCATCTGGGACGCCGACACGGGGCGGCCGCTGTTCACCCTGTTCGGGCCATCGGGGCCCATGTCGCACGCGGACTGGAGCTCCGACTCCACCCGCCTGGTCACGGGGGGGTCCACCGGCGCCACGGTCTGGGCGATCGGCGAGGACGGAGCCGAGGAGGTGCTGTCGGTCTCCAGCCAGGCGAACCGGACCGGCGCGTGGGGGGTGGCCTACTCGCCGGACGGCGGCCGGATCATGACTGGGTCCACGGACATCGGTGCGGTGCAGGTGTGGGACGTGGGCCCGACCGGAGACGCGGAATGGGCGAACCTGGAGGGGATCCCCGAGGGCCTGAACGGCGTCGCGTTCATGCCCGATGGACGGCTGGTGGCGAGCGCCGCCGGTCCCTCGCTGGCCGTCTGGGACGCGGATCTCGCGGAACCGACGCTCACGCTCCGCACCGACGAGACCGTGGAACCGTTCGTGGACGCGATCGAAGTGAGCCCGGACGGAGAGCTGATCGCGGCCGCCATCGCCGGTGGGGTGACGGTGTGGAGCACGGAGCGGGAGGAGGTGGACTTCGCAATCATCGACCGCGTGCCGATCGACGATGTGGACTGGACCCCGGACGGGCGCTTTCTGACCCTCGCCCGGTTCGAGGACGGCGTCGCCCAGATCGTGGACCGGTCCGGCGAGGAGGTGGCCGCGCTGCCCGAGGAGGGGGACAACCTCGGGGTCGGGGTGGTCGAGTTCAGCCCCGACGGCCGCCTGCTCGCGACCGCGTACTTCCCACAGGATCGTCCCAACCCGGAAGCGCAGCGCGTGATCCTCTGGGACTGGGAGCGCGGCACCAAGCGCACGACGATCAAGACCCAGGCCGGCGACGTCGATTTCGATCCCACCGGCCCGCGCATCGCCGTCGCCACCGACACCGGAGGGGAGATCTGGAACATCGAGACCGGCGAGCGGGTGAGAACCCTGACGGGGGGGACGGGAGGCCTGATCGATATCGCCTATTCGCCCGACGGCTCGCTGATCGCCGCCGCCGGCTTCGACGCGACCGTGCGGGTCTGGGACGCGGGATCCGGCGTGCAGCGCCTGGTGCTGCGCGGCCACGGCGGGGTCCTCACCAGCGTCGCGTTCAGCCCGGACGGCTCGAGGCTTGCGTCCGCCGGTTTCGACCCGGACGTGCGCGTGTGGGCGATGGACCTCGACGACCTCATCGGCATCGCCGAGCGCAACGTGACCCGGGACCTCACCGAAGAAGAGTGCCGGCAGTATCTGCACAAGGAGTGCCCGTGAACGCTCGGGGCCCCGGCGCGGTGAGGCGCACGCCTAGACTCGGAACATGGACCGAACCGAGCACTGGGAAACCCTGTACACGACGCGCGACGACACCCGGGTCGGGTGGTTCGAGCCGGTTCCCACCGTCTCGCTGCGCCGGATCCGCGAAGCCGTCGAAGCCGGGGCGCGAAGCCTGATCGACGTCGGGGGCGGGTCGTCCCGGCTGGTCGACCACGTGCTCGAGCTCGGGCTCGACCGGGTCGCCGTGCTGGACGTCGCCGAGCACGGCCTGGAGATCGCCAGGAAGCGGCTCGGTGAACGCGGCCGGGCCGTCGAGTGGATCGTCGCCGACGTCACGGAGGTCGACGACGTCGGCCGGTTCGACATCTGGCACGACCGCGCGGTGTTCCACTTCCTGACGAGTGACGAGGAGCGTGCCCGCTACGTGGCCCTCGCGGAGCGGACCGTACGGCCCGGGGGATTCGCCGTCATGGCGACCTTCGCCGCGGACGGACCGGAGCAGTGCTCGGGCCTTCCGGTGTGCCGCTATGACCCCGCCGAGCTGGCCCGGCAGTGCGGCCCCAACTTCGAGCTGCTCGACAGCGAGCGCTACGTGCACACCACGCCTCGCGGTGTGGAGCAGCGGTTCGCCTACTCGACCTTCCGCCGCCTGGCCCCGGATCGCGAGCTCGTCGGCGCCTCATAAGGGCCCGGAAACAGGAGGCAGCCATGTTCGAGGACGTTCCGGCCTACAGCGGGTTCTCGGTGGACGACATCCCGAAGGCGAAGGCGTTCTACAGCGAGACGCTCGGGCTTCGCGTGTCCGAGGAGAACGGGATGCTCACGCTGCACATCGCCGGCGACCGGCCCACGCTGGTCTATCCGAAGGACGACCACGTGCCGGCGGCGTACACCATCCTCAACTTCCCGGTGGAGAACGTCGAGTCGGCCGTGGACGGGCTGGCGGGACGGGGCGTGGCCTTCGAACGCTACGAGGACTTCGGGCAGGACGAGAAGGGAATCATGCGCGGCCACGGGCCCGACATCGCGTGGTTCAAGGACCCGGCCGGCAACGTCCTGTCGGTGATCCAGCGGGACTCCGACGCGTGACCCGGACTCGGCTCGAGGCGTTCAGCGACGCCGTGATCGCGATCATCATGACGATCATGGTGCTCGAGCTGAGCATCCCCCACGAGGCTTCGTGGTCGGCGCTCCGCCCCCTCGTCCCGAAGTTCCTCGTGTACCTGCTGAGCTTCGTGTTCCTGGGGATCTACTGGAGCAACCACCACCACCTGATCGCGACCTGCAAGCGGGTGAACGGCCGGGTGCTGTGGGCGAACCTGCACCTGCTGTTCTGGCTGTCGCTGACGCCGTTCGTCACCGGGTGGATGGGGGAGAACGAGATCGCCCCCGAGCCAACCGCCGCCTACGGGGTCGTGCTCCTGCTGTCCGCGATCGCGTACTTCATCCTGCAGTCGGTCATCCTGGCGTCGCACGAGCCCGACTCGCCCCTTCGCGCCGCCCTCGGCCGCGACCTGAAGGGGAAGCTGTCGCCGGTGCTCTACGCGGCGGCGATCCCGCTGGCGTTCGTGAACCGCTGGATCGCCGTCGCCCTCTACGTGGTCGTGGCGCTGATGTGGCTCGTCCCCGACCGGCGGATCGAGGCGCTATTCGAAGCCGAGGCCCTCGACGAGACCTGACCCCGCGGGGTAGGCGGTCCCGGGTGCGTGGTGACGTCGGGCAGGGTCGAACGCCATGACAGTTCCCCCTGGGGGTGTTCCCCGCGCCGGTCAGTCGTTCCCGGCTCGACGCTGTACCCCGAGCGCGATCGCGAGGCCGGTGAGGTCCGTCCGGACGCCGGCGACGTCGCCTCGGAGCTGCGAGAGGTCCTCGCGGACCTCGCGCCTCAACTCGGCGGCCTCGCCCCGGACCTGGGCGAACTCCTCGCGGACCTCGCGCCTGAACTCGGCGGCCTCGCCCCGGACCTGGGAGAACTCGTCGCGGACCTCTCGCCTGAACTCGGCGGCCTCGCCCCGGACCTGGGCGAACTCCTCGCGGACCTCTCGCCTGAACTCGGCGATCTCGCCCTTGACCTCGGTGCGGAGTCCCTGGGTCATTCGGGCGAGAACCAGTCCCGCCACCGCCACGACGGCCGCGTTGATCAGCGTTTGTGTGAGCTCCACCCATCCTCCTCTGGTCCCCGAGGGAGGGTAGGTTGCATGGTACCCGGTGGCACCGACACGACATCTTGACCGGGGCCGGGCCCGGTCCTATCCTCGGAGTCGGCGCCGTCCCGCGCCCGACCTTCATCCCGGCGCTCACGCCGCCGGCTCGGAAGGTAGAGGTGGCCTCGAGCCATCGGGACGCCGGTCATCGTTGCCCTTTCGGCGGGGCACCGGGAGCGTGGGTCCCGGGGCCGTCCGCCGCGAGGAGTGACGACGTTGACGACGCAGAAGACCTTCAAGCGCCGGGTCCGCGCGCGCATGGCCAAGACGGGCGAGCGCTACACGGCCGCCCGCCGGATCCTGATCGCGAACGGCGACCGTCCCGACACGGCCCCGCTCGACTTCGAGCCGCCGGCCTCCGGGGCGGCCCTCACCAAGGCGACCGGGCACGGCTGGGAGCACTGGCTGGGCGTGCTCGACGAGTGGGGAGCCGCCTCCTGGTCCCACGGCGAGATCGTTCGGCGGCTGATCGACGAGGAGCAGGTCTCCGGCTGGTATGCGCAATGCATCACGGTGGGCTTCGAGCGGGCTACCGGCCTGCGGGCTCCCGGCCAGCGTAAGAACGGCTTCGCGGTGACCGCGACGAAGACGATCGCGGCGCCGGTGGAGCGGCTCTTCCGGGCGTTCGAGGACGAGGCCGTTCGCGAGCGCTGGCTGCCGGGCGCGGAGATGCGGCGGCGGACGGCGACCGCGCCGAAGGGCGCGCGCTACGACTGGGAGGACGGCTCCACACGGGTCGTCGTCTGGTTCGAGAAGGTGGACGCGGCCAAGAGCCGGGTCGCCCTCGAGCACGAGAAGCTCCCCGACGCCGAGACGGCCGACGAGATGAAGGCCTGGTGGCGCGAGCGGGTCGCCGCGCTGAAGACCCTGCTCGAGGGAGACGCCTAGCACTCGGCGATGCAGCTAGCCGACCGGCTCCCCGGTGCAGTCCCAGGTGCCGGAGACGGAGTGGGAGTCCGAGCTCACGTTGATGGACCCACCCTGGCCGGTGTCGTCGACCACCAGGACGCCCGAGAACGCACCCGTGGAACCCTCGAAGAAGGAGCCGCCGACGGTGAGCGTCGATCCGGCGTGATAGACGCCCTCTCCGTCGAAGGGCCGGGCCGTGAGCACCACGGTGTCGGCCCCGTCGAGGAGAAGCTCGAACTCGCGCACGGAGCCGCCCTCCCCGTCTCGCACGTGGCCGCATGTCGCGTTCGCGGCGCGCGAGCCGGAGGGATCCCGCGCGCTCACGACCGTCCCGCCGGGCGTCGTCGGGCCCGGGGGAAGCGTGGTCGGGTCGAACGTGGGGTCGCCGAACGTGGGCGCGGTGACCGAGGGGCTCGAGACGGACGCCGGAGTCGCGTCGCCGCCGCCAACGAGGAACACGAGCAATCCCGGGATCGCGAAGCCGAGCCCGAGCAGGATCGGGAACAACGCCCAGAACCACGTCCCGTACCAGGTGGCGATGATCGCCTTGTCCGGCCGGTCGGGCTGGTACCGGACCGGGATCGGGTCGCCGGGCTTCTGCTTCACGTTGCTCGCGCCACTGGACTCGGTGAAGTCGACCCGCTTCCCCTCGGCGGTCGTGAACGTGACGGAGCGCGAGTAGACCGTTCCGCCCTCGGAGCCGGAGGACGCGATCAGGCCGGTGACGATGCCCTGCGTCGCGGTCGAGGTCCGGACGAAGGCCCGCCGGCGCTGGATCAGGAAGACGCCGACCAGGCAGGCGAGCCCGCCGGCTCCGATGAAGATCAATCCGGCAAGTTCCGACTCATCCACGGGGCCCCCTTCCGACGGAACCGAACGGCGGTCAGGGAGGGCGCCCCCCGCGTCAGGGCATCATGACGTACGGCCGTCACAGGTACCAGTCGTCGCCCTCGAACTCGAAGCCGAGGGCCTCCCGGCGCCGGGGTGACTCAGGCGATCGCGCGTTCGTCGGTCGACAACGCCGCGGCGCGCTTCTCCTCGTACTTCGCCGCGGTGGCGTCGAGCATCTGCAGGAACAGCATCAGGTCGTCGCGCGCCGCCTTGGCCTGGTCGGACAACCCCTCCACCTCGTCGATCTTCCAATGCTTGAACAGCACGGGGAGGACCACCTGGTCGTGGTGGATGCGGAGGTCGTAGATCCCGGCCTTGGCGATCTGGATGGCCTTGCGGCGAAAGTCGGGGATCTCCAGGCCCGGCATGGAGAATCCCGCCACCTGGCGTCCGATCGCCATCAACATGGCCGAGGGGTCGACCTCGAGGGCCGCCTTTCCGAGCTCGCGGTAGAAGACGTAGTGGAGGTTCTCGTCGACGGCGATCCGCGCGGTGACCTTCTCGATCAGCGGGTCGCCCGTGAACGCCCCCGTGTTGCGATGGGAGATCCGGGTGGCGAGCTCCTGCAGCGTGGTGTAGGCGATGCCGTCGAGCGGGCCGAACTCCCGCCCCTGCGCCTGCGGGTAGTAGCCGCGCGCGACCTGCTCCATGCGGCCGCGCTCCAGCTCGGCGGGGTCGAGGCCGCGGGTCACCGTCAGGAAGTCGCGAAGCACGATGGAGTGACGACCCTCCTCGGCCGTCCACCGCCGGGTCCACTCGGCCCAAGCACCGTCCTGGCCGAAGGTCTCCCAGATCGCGAGGTGGTAGTAGGGGAGGTTGTCCTCGGTGAGGAGGTTGACCTCGAGCGCCGTCTGCGAGATCGCCTCGAGCGAGCTGTCCGCCGGGCGCCACGGCTCGTCGACGTAGTTCCGTCCGACCTCGTAGGGCACGTACTCGTGGGGGAACCACTCGGCGGCCCGCTCCAGGTGGGCCTCGAGGCCCCGGCGAACGGCCGGCTCGAGCTCGGTGAGCATGTCGGCGGGGGATAGGGTCTCGGTTGTCATTGGGTGGCTCCTCTCTCGGAATCTACGCTACCGTAACTTACGCTGCCGTAGGTTACGCGAGCGTAGGTAGATCGTCAACCCGATCGGGATGCGTGCACGGAGGGATCAGGTGGACGTACAGCTCAGGGACGTGGCCGACGCGGATCTCCCTATCCTGTTCGAGCAGCAGCTGGACGCCGAGTCCGTTCGGATGTCGGCGTTCCCGGCCCGGGACCGGGACGCGTTCATGGCGCACTGGTCGAAGATCCGGGCGGACGAGACGGTGATCCTGCGCACCGTCGTCGTGGACGGGGAGGTGGCCGGGGACGTCGTGTGCTGGGACCAGGATGGCGAGCGCCTGGTCGGCTACTGGATCGGGAGACCGTTCTGGGGCCGGGGGATCGCCACCCGCGTGCTGGCGGAGTTCCTCGGCCAGGTGCCGGAGCGGCCCCTCCACGCCCACGTCGCGAAGCACAACCTCGGCTCGATCCGGGTCCTGGAGAAGTGCGGCTTCACGGTCGCGCGCGAGGAAATAGTCTCCGTAGGCGACGGCGATATCGAGGAGCTCGTGATGGTCCTGGGCGCCGGCCCGTGAAGGGACCGGACATCGCGCGGCGGCGGATGCGCGCGCAGCACCTGTGGGGGCCGCCCCTCGCCACGCCCGAGGAGGTCGTTCGCTCTCTCGCGGGGATGCAGGCCCAGGAGTACGCGTTCGCCAAGTGGTCCGTGGCGCAGCGCGCGAAGGGAGTGGACGACGCCGCGATGGAGGCCGCCTTCGCCGAGGGGCGGATCCTGCGAACCCACGTCCTGCGTCCCACGTGGCACTTCGTCCTGCCCGAGGACATCCGGTGGATGCTCGAGCTGACCGGGCCGAGGGTGCTGGCCCGCATGGCCTCGGGATACCGGGAGCTCGGGCTCGACGAACGGACCCTCACCCGGTCCACGCGCGCGATCGCGAAGGCCCTGGCGGGCGGCGAGACCATGATGCGCAGCGAGCTCCGGGCCGTCCTGGAGGGAACCCGAATC
>JBBDTT010000010.1:0-13061 GCA_040904285.1 Actinomycetota bacterium | reverse complement strand
ACGTGCCGAGCGCCAACACGCTCATCGTGGACCGGGCGGACAAGCTCGGTCTCAGCCAGATGTACCAGCTGCGGGGCCGGGTCGGCCGCAGCAGCGAGCGCGCGTTCGCGTACTTCTTCTTCCCGCCCCGGCGGCAGATGACCGAGGAAGCCCACGCCCGCCTGGCGACGATCAGCGAGCACACCGCCCTCGGCTCGGGGTTCCGCATCGCCCTGCGCGACCTGGAGATCCGGGGCGCGGGCAACCTGCTCGGCGCCGAGCAGCACGGCCACATCGCCGCGGTCGGCTTCGACACGTACGTGCGGCTGCTCCAGGAGTCGGTCGCGGAGCTCCAGGGTGAGCCGCTGCCGGAGATGCGCGAGATCCGCGTCGACCTCCCGGTGAAGGCGTTCCTCCCCGTCGACTACGTGGGCAGCGAGCCGCTTCGCCTGGACCTCTACCGCCGGATCTCGGGCGCGCGGGGCCAGGACGAGCTCGACGAGGTCCGCGCCGAGATCGACGACCGCTTCGGGGCCCTGCCCGAGGAGGTCGAGTCGCTCCTCGAGGTGGTGGGCCTGCGACTGACCGCCGAGCGACTGGGCATCGACGAGATCGCGACGCTGCGCGGCCAGGTCCGCGTCCGGCCGGTGCGCTTCGCTCCCGGCGAGGGCGCGATCGAGGCCGCCCGGATCCCCGGCGCCGCGTACCGGGAGCCCACGCAGACGCTGAACCTGGTCGCCGCGCTGCACGGTCCCGAGCTGGTCCGCTACGTCCGCCGCTCGCTCGATGCCCTCGAGCCGGCGATCCTGATCGAGCCCGCGCGCGAGGCCCCTCGGGCCGCTCCGGGCCGATAGGATCGGGCGCGTGACCTCCCGGCGGATCGCCCTCGTACTGGCCTGCGGGCTCCTGCTCGGCGCGTGCGGCGACACGTTCCGCAGCGCCGCCGCCGTCGTGGACGGCGACCGGATCGAGGACGCCGAGGTGCAGGCGCAGCTCGACCTTGCACTCGCGGACCCGCAGACGAACGCCCAGCTCGGGACCGGGCCCGAGCGCGAGGAGCGGATCCGAGAGGCCACCCGCCTGACGCTGTCGATCCTGATCCAGGAGCGGCTGGTCGGGTCGTACGCCCGGGCCCACGAGATCGGGGTCGAGCCGGCGCGCCTGGACCAGGAGCTCGCCCGGACCGTGCAGGACGCCGGTGGCCCGGCCGCCTTCGAGCAGGAGCTGGAGGTCCGCGGTCTGAGCGTGGAGGACGTACGGGAGAACCTCGAGCGCCGGCTGCTGATCGAGGCCGTCGCCGCGGACCTGGCCTCGCGCGAGGTGTCCGAGGTCGAGCTGCGCGAGGCCTACGACGCCCGCGAGCTCGAGTTCACCGAGGTCCGCATCTCGCACATCGTGGTCTCCTCGCCCGACGTCGCCGAGTCGATCCGCGCCCGGGCCACGCCCGAGAACTTCGCGCGGCTGGCGCGGACCGAGTCCGAGGAGACGACGAGCGCGCCGCAGGGAGGCGACCTCGGGACGGGGGCCGCGATCGGGCTCCCGGAACCGCTCGCCGTCGAGGCCGTGCGCGCGCCGCTCGGGCGCGTCCGGGGCCCCGTCCAGATCGACACCGGCTACTCGGTGTTCATCGTGCACGAACGCCGCCGGATCCCGTTCGCCGAGGTGCGCGCGGACCTGCTGGCCGAACGGCAGAACGACGTCTTCTCCGTATGGCTCGCCGAGCAGGTGAGGACGGCGGACATCCGGGTGAACCCGCGGTACGGGCGGCTGGATGTGGCGACGGGCCGGGTGATCGCGTTCACCACGACCGACACCGACGCCCCGCCCGAGGTCCAGCTCACGCCGTGACGCCCGACCCCGACGCACGCTCGAGGGGCGAGGCCCTGCTCGAGGTCGTCCGCGTGATGGGCCGCCTCCGGGCGCCGGACGGCTGCCCGTGGGACCGGGAGCAGGACCACGTGTCGCTGCGACGCCAGCTCCTGGAGGAGACCCACGAGGTCCTCGAGGCCATCGACGCCGCCGACCCGGACCGGCTCCGCGACGAGCTGGGGGACCTGCTCATCCAGGTCGTGTTCCATTCCCAGATCGCCGAGGACGAGGGCGCGTTCACCGTCGACGACGTCGCCCGCGGGACCGTGGAGAAGCTCGTCCGCCGCCATCCCCACGTGTTCGGCGACGTCGAGGCCGGCACGTCCGAGCAGGTGGTCCGGAACTGGGACGCGATCAAGGCCGAGGAGCGCGGACACGCCCGGGAGGACCTCGACGAGGACATCCCGCCGACGCTGCCGGCGCTTCTTCGGGCCTACAAGGTCCAGCGCCGGGCCGCGGAAACGGGCGCCGAGGCGGCGCCGGCCGGGCGCGAGCTGGACGCGATCCGCGACGCGCTGGTCGCGCTGGAGGCGGGACCCGTCGAGGAGGCGATCGGCGACGTGCTGTTCGCGGTGGTCGCGCTGGCCCGCGCCAACGACGTGGACACGGAGTCCGCCCTGCGCGGAGCGATCCGGCGGTTCTCCGAGCGCTTCCCGGAAAACCGCACGTCAGCGACCTAAACTCAGGCGGCCATGCCGGCCATCGAATCCCTCGTCGCACGCGAGATCCTCGACTCGCGGGGCAATCCCACGGTCGAGGTCGACTGTCTGCTCACCGACGGCTCCGTCGGGCGAGCCGCCGTGCCGAGCGGCGCGTCGACCGGCACGTTCGAGGCGGTCGAGGCCCGCGACGGCGGCGAACGCTACGGCGGCAAAGGGGTCCTGCACGCGTGCCGCCACGTCGAGGAGACGATCGCCCTGGCCCTCGTCGGCCACGACGGGCTCGCCCAGCGGGAGATCGACGGGATCCTGATCGACCTCGACGGGACGCCGAACAAGAAGAAGCTCGGCGCGAACGCGACGCTCGGCGTCTCCCTCGCGGTGGCCCACGCCGGGGCGCAGTCGCTCGGCGTCCCGCTGTTCAAGTACGTGGGCGGCGCGAATGCCCACCTGCTGCCCACGCCGCTGCTGAACGTGATCAACGGCGGCGCGCACGCGGACAACCCCCTCGAGGTCCAGGAGTTCATGCTCGCGCCGATCGGCGCGGCCTCGTTCTCGGAGGGCCTTCGATGGGGGGCCGAGGTCTACCACGTCCTTCACCGGCTGCTGGACGCGGACGGCCTGGCCACCGGCGTCGGTGACGAAGGCGGGTTCGCGCCCGAGCTCTCCTCCACGGCCGCGGCCCTCGAGTACCTGGTGAAGGCGATCGAGGAGGCCGGGCTGGAGCCGGGAACCGAGGTCGCCCTGGCCCTCGACGTCGCGGCCAGCGAGTTCCACTCCGACGGCGCCTATCAGCTGGAGGGCGAGGCGCGCGACGCCGACGCGATGGCCGAGTTCCTGGGCGGGCTGGTCGATCGGTTCCCGCTCGTGTCCCTGGAGGACCCGCTGGCGGAGGACGACTGGGAGGGCTGGGACGCCCTGACCGAGGCCCTCGGCGAGCGCGTGCAGGTGGTGGGGGATGACCTGTTCGTGACCAACCCAGAGCGCCTCCGCCGGGGGATCGACGGGGGACAGGCCAACGCGATCCTGGTGAAGGTCAACCAGATCGGGACCCTCACCGAGACCCTCGACACCGTCGAGATGGCCCAGGGCGCCGGGTTCGGCGTGGTCGTCTCCCACCGCTCGGGCGAGACCGAGGACACCACGATCGCCGACCTGGCGGTGGCCACCAACGCCGGCCAGATGAAGTCCGGCGCGCCGGCACGGTCGGAACGGACCGCGAAGTACAACCAGCTGCTGCGCATCGAGCAAGCCCTGGGCGACTCGGCGCGCTACGCGGGATCGGCACCGTACGGAGCGGCCGAGGGATGAGCTCGGCGGCCACCCTTCCCCGCCGCCGGACCCGGGTCACCGCCCGGGCGATGGCCCTCGCCATCATCGTGATCGCGCTCCTGGTCGCGATCTCCTACCCCGTGCGGCAGTACCTGCACGAGCGGGGAAACCTCGCGGCCCTCGAGCGCCAGATGTCCGCGCTCGAGCAGCAGAACGACGAGCTCCGCGCCGAGATCCTCCGGTTGGAGGACCCCGAGTACATCGAGTACCTGGCCCGCAAGTGCCTCGGCATGGTGAAGAAGGGCGAGATCGCCTTCGTCACCGTCCCCGTGGGCGGCGAGCCGGCGCCCCCCGACTGCTAGGGCGCGTCGAACCAGCGCCAGTACTTGATCAGGGAGTACACGACGCGGATCCGGAGGATGAGCACCGCGAAGTAGAGGAACCCGGCGGTATCGCGAGCCGTGACGATCGCCGCGATGAGAATCCCGATCCAGGCGAGTGATGTGCCTACCGCCACGTTCCTGGCCGCCCGCCGGAGCCGGAGAATTCCTCGCCCGGCCCAGATATCCACGACCGCAGCAGGAAGGAGCAGCAGCACAGCACCCCCACCCCCCGCGATCAGCAGGCCGCCGAGCAGGGCCGCTGGCAGAGTGATCCAGCCGAGGAGGAGCAAGAGACGCCCAACCGTGCCCGGTGCGCGCGGGAGATCCGTTGGGGAAGGGCCCTCGTCACTCACCAGATCAGCTTGGCCCGGGTCGCGGAGGGACGGGCATCGGTGGCGGCGGGGGCGGCATCCCGCGCCGGGGAACGATCGCGCCGTAGATCAGCGCGGTCACGGTGACCAGGGCGGCGGAGGTGCCGGCGGCGGCGAGCCCCTGCTCGGCGTCCCGCGCCACCAGGGCCAGCCACCAGATCCCCGCGAGCGTGATCACCGGCGACAGCAGGATCACGGAGCCGCGCGAGGCGGCACCGCGGCGCTCGAGCCGGCGGACGAGCAGGCGGTGCACGACGAGCCCCGGGATGGAGACGAACGCTCCTGCAAGGGCGATCCCCGGTCCGAACGTCAGAGCCAGCCCCAGGTTCTGCTCCTCCCCTTCGGCCGCTGTGGTCACGACGGTGTACACGAGGAACACCCCGATCGCGACCAGGCAGAACAGCCCGAAGTCGCGCAAGCCTCTGACGATCGCCATCGCGGGGGAGTATGCCCATCAGGATCGGTTGACGCCTCGTTTCGGGCGGTGGGATAGTCCGGCTGCGGCTCGGCTCGGGCCGCGCGCTCATGGCGCGGGTTCGCTGAAGGGAGTCGAGATAGCAGATCTTGAGGTCGGCGCGGTCATCGAGGGGACCGTGCAGCGCATCACCCCCTACGGGGCGTTCCTCCAGCTCGAGGGCGGCAAGATCGGCCTCGTGCACATCTCCGAGATCGACCGCAACTACGTCAAGGACGTTCGCGAGCACCTCCGCGAGAACGACACCGTCCAGGCCAAGGTCGTGGCGATCAAGGAGGACGGCAAGATCGACCTCTCGATCAAGGCCCTGCAGGACCCGGCGCCGCGGCTCGAGCGGCGGGGCAAAGACCCGGAGTTCGAGGGCATGCTGAAGAAGTTCATGCGCGGCAGCGAGGAGCGCCAGGTCGACTACAAGCGCTCCCTCGACCGCAAGAAGCGCTGACGGAGCGCGAACGCCGCGAGGTCGCCGCCCAGCTGGGCCGCGAACCAACGGTTCCCTTCACGGTCGTCGCCCGATGCCCGGAGGGCCATCCGCTCGTCATCCGCAACGCCACCCGGGACGCGGACGGAACGCCGTTCCCAACCAGGTACTGGCTGACGTGCCCCGAGGCGGGAAAAGCGGTGTCTCGCTTGGAATCTGCTGGCGGGATCGGCGAGCTCAACCGTCGTTTCGAGACCGACTCCGGCTTCCGGGTCTCCCTCGAGGCCTCGCACGCCGCCTACGCGACCGAACGTGAAACGGTCGAGCCCGGCGCCGGCGAGTGGGGAGGCGTCGGCGGGACCCGCCAGGGCGTCAAATGTCTCCACGCGCACTACGCCAACTTCGTTGCCGGGGGCGACGACCCGGTAGGCGAGTGGACCGCGGGGCACCTGGATGCGTTTCACGAGTCGCCGTCTGCCCCCCCAGTCGCCGCCGTCGACCTGGGCACGAACTCGATCCGGTTGCTCGTCGCGGTGCCGAACGAGGACGGTTCGCTCGGGGACCTCGCGCGGGACATGGTGATCACCCGCATCGGTATGGACGTGGATCGGACCGGCCGGCTCGATCCGCGGAACGTCGTAAACACGCTGGCGGTGCTCGCTCGATACGCGCGTCGCGCCCACGCGCTGGGGGCGATTCGCATCGGCATGGGCGCGACCAGCGCGGTGCGTGACGCCGCGAATCGCGACGAACTGCTCGACCCCGCTCGCGAGATCATCGGGTCCGAGCCGAGGGTCCTCACGGGCGAAGAGGAGGCGGCGGCCTCGTTCCTCGGCGCGACCCGGACGCTGCCGGGGCTGGAGCCGCCGTTCCTGGTCTTCGACATCGGCGGGGGGAGCACGGAGTTCGTCCTGGGCACCGGCGCGCCCGCCGCGTCGATCAGCACCGACATGGGAAGCGTGCGCCTGACCGAGCGCCACGTTCGCGCGGATCCGCCGACCGAGGACGACCTGGCCCGACTCGTGGCGGACATCGACGGGTTCCTCGACCGGGCCGGGGCCGCGGTGCCGGTCCGCGACGCCCGCACCCTGGTCGCCGTGGCCGGCACGGCAACGACCATGTCGGCCATGTCCATGGACCTCCCCGAGTACGACCCCGATCGCATCCACGGGACGACGCTCACGCTCGAGGAGGCCCGCGCCGTGCGGGACCGGCTCGCCGCGATGACCACGCCCGAGCGGCGTGCGCTGCCGTTCATGGCCCCCGGGCGAGAGGACGTGATCGTCGCCGGCGCCGCGATCCTGGTTCGCGTCCTGGAGCGGTTCGGGTTCGATCGGACGGTCGTCTCGGAGCACGACATCCTCGACGGCCTCGCGCTGCAAACGCTCGACGTCCGCTAACCTAGCCGGCCGTGAGTCCCAGCAACGCCCGACGCCGACAGCTCCAGAAGCTCGCCCAGCGCCGCGCCGAGGAGCGCCGCCGGCAGCGTCGACGGAGGATCCTCACGACGGTGATCGCCCTCGTCGTCGCCGCGGGGGGCGGCACCCTGCTGTTCTTCACCTTCACCGGCGAGGACGACACGACGGGGCCGACGGCGGGGCCGACCCCGGGACCTTCCTCCACCGTCCAGTGCGACTTCACGGCGCCCCCCGCAGCCGGCGAGGAGAAGCGAACCTTCGCCAGGGCGCCGAAGAACACGCTGCAGCCGAACAAGACGTACACCGCGGTGATGGAGACCTCGTGCGGCACGATCGAGCTCGAGCTCTTCGCGAACGAGGCCCCGAACACGGTGAACAGCTTCGTGTTCCTCGCCCGGCAGAAGTTCTTCGACGGCCTGACGTTCCACCGCGTCGTCAAGGACTTCGTCATCCAGGGCGGGGACCCGACGGGAGACGGCACCGGGGGACCGGGATACAAGACCGTCGACGCCCCGCCCGAGGGCACCACATACGTGGCCGGCGACCTGGCCATGGCCAAGGCCGAAGCGGAGGCGCCGGGGACCGCCGGCAGCCAGTTCTTCCTCGTCACCGGCAACCCGGGTCCCCTCAACGCCCAGCCGGACTACGCGCTGATCGGCAGGGTCGTCTCGGGGCTCGATGTGGCGAGGACGATCGAACAGCTCCCCGCCGCGGGGGGCGCCACCGACGGCGCACCCGAGCAGCCCGTGTACATCACGTCCGTACGCATCGTCGTCGAGTGACGGTCCGCCCGAGGGGCGGCCGCCGAGGAGGAGATTCCTTATGGCCAAGTACGACGCGCCGCCGTCCATGCAGATCGATCCCACCAAGACCTACGCCGCGGTGATGCGGACCTCGGCCGGCGACATCACGTTCGAGCTCTACGCGGACCGCGCGCCGGTTACCGTCAACAACTTCGCGTTTCTCGCCCGCGAGGGGTTCTACGACGGCACGATGTTCCACCGGGTCATCGAGGGATTCATGAACCAGGGCGGCGACCCCCAGGGGACCGGCATGGGCGGGCCCGGCTACGACTTCCAGGACGAGTTCGACCCCTCCCTGCGCTTCAGCGAGCCGAACCTGCTCGCGATGGCCAACGCCGGACCCGGGACCAACGGGAGCCAGTTCTTCATCACGACCAGCGCGCCCGGCCACCTGAACGACCGGCACACGATCTTCGGCAAGGTCACCGAGGGCCATGACGTGGTCGCGTCGATCAACCGGACGCCGACCGACGGCCGGGACCGACCCCTCCAGGACGTGACGATCGAGTCGGTCGACATCCGGGAGTCCTGAGGACGCCACCGTCATGCCCCGCGTGCTGTACGTCATCACGCGCGCTCAGCGCCGCGGGGCCGAGGTCGACGCGACCCTCCTCGCCGAGGCCCTCGCAGCCGAATACGAACCGCTGGTCGTGACCCTCTACCCCGGTGACCCCGCGGTGCTCGGGGGTCGCGTGCCGGTCCTTCCTCCGCACAATCGCCGGGTGAGCATCATCCGCCGGACGATCAAGGAGGTGGAGCCGAGCCTGATCGTCGCGTACGGGGGCGAGCCCCTGCTGAAGACGTATCGGGAGGCTCGCCGGGCGAAGGTCCCGCTCCTCTACGTGAAGATCTCGATGGCCGTCCCCAAGGCGAAGCGAGGGCTCCGCCGGATCGTGCTCCGGCGCGCGCTGGCCCGGTGCGCGGCGATCACTGCCGTCGCGCCGCACCTGGTGCGCGAGCTCCGCGAGGACTTCGGGATGGATCGGGAGATCCACCTCACTCCAACCTTCCGCCGCGCCTCCGATGCGCCGCCGGAACGACAGAGGTCCTCCGTCCGCGAGGAGCTCGGGATCGGCGGCGACGATTTCCTCGCGGCCTTCGTCGGAAGCCTGTCCGAGGAGAAGGGACCCGACCTCGCGCTCGAGGCCGTCGCCAAGTCGCGGCGCCGCGTCCACCTGCTGGTCGCCGGCGACGGCCCGATGTCCGACTGGATGGCGCGGCGGATCACGGACCGCGACCTGGCCGGGCGGGTCCACCTCCTGGGCCCTCGCGGGGACGTGCCCCGGCTGCTCTCGGGCGCGGACGCGGTCCTGGTCACGAGCCGCCAGGAGGGCCGCCCCGGCGTCGTCCTGGAGGCCGCCCTGGGCGGACTTCCGGTCGTCGCCATGGCGGTGGGGGGCGTCCCGGACCTGGTCACGCATCGGTCCGAGGGCCTGCTGATCCCGCCCGGGGACGTCCAGTCGGCCGCCGCCGCGCTGAACGAGCTCCTGGGCGATCCCGTGCTGCAGCGGACGCTGGGGGAAGCGGCCCGGGCTCGCTCGAAGCGGTACCTCCCCGCAGCCGTGCTCCCCGCGTGGCGCGCCGCGTTCGCCGCCGCGCTCGGGGAGGGTGACGAACCCGGCGAGACCGTTTCGGCTTAGTTCTCGCCCGGGGGGGAATACCCCCAGCAGCGGAAAGGGGGATCCACCATGGCCCTGTTCAGCTTCAACAGGCACGCCGGCACCGTCCAGGACGCCCCCGTCCACGACCCGGCGCGCGAGCACGAAATCGAGCACCGCGAGGTCGAGCACCGCGAGGTCGAGCATCAAGGCGAGCACCACACCGAGCGGCTGGCGCCCGTGACCCGTCACGTTGCGGCGCCGGGTGCGTACGAGGTGCGCCCGGCGATCGGGAGCCTGGTCTCGCGGATCGGCCTGTCGCTGGTCGGCGGCGGACTGATGGTCCTGGCCACCTTCCTGGCGTGGTACGCGGACGCGTTCTCGATCAACGGGACGCAGCTGTCCAACCGGGTGTTCGACCCGATGAGCGACACGAACGAGCTCACCGCGGCCGGCTTTCTCTCCTCGGCCGGGCTCGTCGTGCTCATACTGGGCGGGCTGGCCCTGCTCGGGATGGCGTTTCGCTCCGGGTGGCTGACGCGGATCGCCGGGGCGCTCGGCGTCATCGCGTTCGGCCTCTACGCCGTCCGGGCGTACCGGGCCGTGGGGGCGCCGTTCTGGGCGGACCTCGGGCTCGGCGCGTGGCTGCTCCTGGCCGGGAGCGTGCTCGCCCTGATCGGTGGGTTCATGGGGACGGCCCGCCAGGTCATCGTGCCCGAGGAGACGACGATCGTCACCGACGGGCCCACGACGACCTGGGCGCAGTCCGCGTAGGAACTAGAGCCGCACGACGTTCTTCGGGGGTGGCCCGCTCAGGTGGCGGGTCACCCCTCGTGTGTCGAACACCAGCCGCGCCCGCTTGACCACCTCGGCGAAGTCGATCCCGTCGTGCGCCGTGAGGATCACGACGCAGTCGGCGCCCTCCAGCGCGGCCCGCGTGAGCTTCGAGGCCGGGATGCGCTTGCCGCCCACGATGAGTTCGGGGACGTACGGGTCGTGGTAGGCGACCGTCGCGCCGCCCTTGCGGAGCCCTTCCAGGACGGCGACCGGCGCCGACTCGCGCACGTCGTTCACGTTGGCCTTGAAGGTCACGCCGATCGCGAGGACCTTCGCCCTGCGCAGCGGCTTGCCGTGGTCGTTGAGCGCCGAGGCGATCCGGCTGACGACGTAGGACGGCATCCGGGCGTTGACCTCCTGGGCGTGCTCCACGAAGTTCACCCGGTGACCCCGGCGCTGTCCGACCCGCCACGACAGGTATGAGGGGTCGATCGGGATGCAGTGTCCTCCGACCCCGGGTCCCGGCCAGAAGGGCATGAACCCGTAGGGCTTGGTCGCGGCGGCGTCCAGCGCCTCCCAGATGTCGATGCCCAGGTCGGGCGCGATCATCGCGAGCTCGTTGACCAGCGCGATATTCACGTGGCGGAACGTGTTCTCGATGATCTTCGCCATCTCCGCCTCGCGAGGCGAGGAGACGGTCACGACCCGGTCGACCAGGGTCCCGTAGAACGCGGCGGCCGCCTCGGTCGACTTCGCGCCGACGCCGCCGACCACCCGCGGCGTCGTGCTCAGGTGCTCGGGGTCCCGGCCGGGGTCGATGCGCTCCGGCGAGTAGGCCAGGGCGAAGTCGGCGCCGGCCACCAGGCCGCTCGCCTCGAGCAGCGGCCGGAGCTCCTCCTCGGTGGTGCCCGGGTAGGTGGTGGACTCCAGGACGACCAGAGTCCCCGGCCGAAGGCCCTTCGCCACGCCCCGGCCGGCTTCGCGGACGAAGGACAGGTCGGGCTCCTGGTCCCGGAGCGGGGTCGGGACGCAGATCACGACGACGTCGGCCTCGGCGAGGTCCTTGGAGCGGGTCGTCACCTGGGCGTCCTCCCGGAGGTCCTCGAGCTCGGCGTCGGCGATGTCGGAGATGTAGGAGCGGCGGGCCTTGAGGGACTGGATCTTCGAGGGGTCGGTGTCGAACCCGATCACGGAGAAGCCGGCCCGGCGCGCGGCGAGGAGGACGGGCAGCCCGACGTAGCCCAGGCCCACCACGGCAACGCGCGCTTCTCGGCGCTTGATGCGTTCCTTGAGTGGCCTGAGCCAGCCGGTTGAAGGGGTCTGTCTGGCAGCCTGCACGGGAGACCCCATCGTAGGCTTGGACCCGAGGAGGTGCAATCACGGACACGGTGGACCGCTCGCGCACGGGGGTCGAGCCGGCACGTCCGGGGGACGCCGCGGCGGTGGCCCGCCTGCACGCCGACGGCATCGGCGAGGGGTTCCTGTCCTCCCTGGGCCAGGGCTTCCTCGCCCACCTGTACCGGGCCATGACGGGGTCGCCCGTCGCCACGCTCCTCGTCTCGCGCGACGAGACGGGCACGGTGATCGGGTTCGTCTCCGGCGCGACGTCGCCGGGGGCCTTCTACCGCGAGTTCTTCCGCCGCCACGGTCCGCGGGCGGCGCTGATCCTCGCGGGGCGGGTGCTGCGCCCCCGGGTCTTCCGGCGGGTCCTCGAGACGGTGCGCCACGTCGGCAAGGAGGGCGGCGGCGGCCCCGAGCTGCTCTCGATCGCGGTCGGACCGCCCGCCCGGCGGACCGGACTGGGCTCGATGCTCGTCCGCCGCCTCGAGGAGGAGCTGCGGGCGGACGGCGCCGAGCGCCTGGCGGTCGTCGTCGGCGCCGGAAATCCGGGAGCCCGCGCCTTCTACGAGCGCCTGGGCTTCCATCCCCTCGGGGGGATCGAGGTCCACCAGGGCTACCGGTCGCTGCGCTACGAAAAGGCCTTGTAGGCTCGGTTCATGGCCGCCGAGATCCCACCGTTCTTCGTGGTGGGCGCCGCCCGATCGGGGACGACGCTGCTCCGGGTGATGCTGGAGCGGCACCCCTCCGTGGCGATCCCCCCCGAGTCGCACTTCATCCCCGGGCTGTGGGAGCAGCGCCGCCGCTACGGCGATGGCGGACGCCTCGAGCGCCCCCGCGAGTTCCTCCGCGACCTCGCGGCCGACAGCCGGTACCGCTCGTGGGACCTCCCGATCCAGGCGGTTCGCGACGAGCTCGAGGCGATCGAGCGGCCCACGCTGGCCGAGGGGATCGGGGCCGCGTTCCGCGCGTACGCGGGCGCGCGGGGCAAGCCCTCGTGGGGCGACAAGACGCCGAAGTACGTGGACTCGATCCCGCTCATCGCGACGCTGTTTCCCACCGCGCGGTTCGTGCACGTAGTTCGCGATGGCCGCGACGTGGCGCTCTCGGTGCTGGACTTGGAGCGGCTGCACGCGCACGCGGCCACGGCCGCCCGCGTGTGGGCCCGGCAGGTCCGCGACGGGCGGGCCGCCGGCCGGGCCCTGGGCGAGGCTCGCTACCTGGAGCTCCGCTACGAGGACCTCCTCGAGGACCAGCCGGGCCAGCTCCGCCGGACGTGCGGGTTCCTGGGCATCCCGTATCGGGCGGCGATGCTCGAGCACGAGCGAGACGCCCTGGAGAGCATCCCGGCCCGCCAGCGCGGGATGCATACGCGGCTGGCGCTGCCCCCCACGAAGGGTCTGCGCGACTGGCGCAGCCAGATGTCGAGCCGCGAGCTTGCCGAGTTCGAGGCGGTGGGCGGTGAGCAGCTCGAGGCGTTCGGCTACAAGCGGGCTGCGGCGCCGCCGGGGCTGGCCACGCGCGTGCGGGCCGGGCTGCGCAGCGCCGGCTTCTACGGGCGGTACGCACGGGGGCGACTCGGCGGGGCCGTGCGCCGCCGCCGGCGCCGCCGTGAGCGCGAGCGGGACGCCCGCGAGGAGGTCTCCTCGGGCTGAGGTTCCACCGGCGGGCGGCGGGCCGCAGGTACACTCAGGCGCC
>JBBDTT010000009.1:0-13070 GCA_040904285.1 Actinomycetota bacterium | reverse complement strand
CCGGTCAGGCTCGGCGATCCGCGCCCCCGTTCGCCGAGGTGGCCGGTGGCGTGGGCGTCGGACAGCGTCAGGAGGTACAGCGACGCGAGCCGCTCCTGGTCGCCCACGCGCGCGGCGATCTCGCGGATGAGCTCGGGGTCGGAGAGGTCGCGCCGCGTCGCGGTGTCGGCCAGGAGCAGGTGCTCGCCGACCAGGAACCGAACGGCGTCGGCGGTTGCCGCGGGAACGCCCATGCGATCGAGGACGGCGCCGGCCACCTCGACGCCGACCGGAACGTGCTCGCCCCGGCCGACCTTGCCGGCGTCGTGGAGGAAGGCACCGATCAACAACGCCTCGGGGTCCGCGAGGGAGGCGGCCTCGCGAGCGATCGGGTCGTTCTCGCCCGCGTCGAGCAGCCGTGCGGCCTCCGCCGCGGTTCGGAGCAGGTGCGTGTCCACGGTGAAGGTGTGGTACGGGTCGCGCTGCGGGCGGCACCGCACATCCGCCCACTCCGGGACGAAACGCTGCAGGACCTCGATGCGATCCATGGTCTCCAGGGCGTGGGCGCCGGCGTCGCCCGATCGAAGGATCGAGACGAAGGCTCGCAGGGTTCCATCGGTCCATCGCTCGGGGGGGTCGAACGGGTCTCGCTCCAGGGCGTCCAGGGCCGCCGCGGAGGGTGCGGCTCCGCCGCTCGCCCATCGCGCGAAGCCCTCCATGACCGCCTCGGGATCCGCGGCCCCCGGCCAGCCGTCGCCGTCGCTCGACGCCGGGGCCTTCCGGGCCCGCGCCATCAGCCGCTCGAAGGCCAGGGCCCGGACGTGCTCCACGTGCCGTGCGTGCCCGAACATCGAACGCATCAGTGCATCGGCCGCGTCGAGCCCTGCCGTCGCGTCGAACCCGAACGCCTGGGCCAGCCGGGGCTGGTGGTCCAGGACCAGCCGATCCACGCGCTTGCCCGCCTCGAGGTGCATCGCGCTGCGCAGGCGCACGAAGAACTCCTCGGCGTCCTCCAGGGCGGCCCGCTCGAAGCGTCGCAGTAACCCCTCGGCCTCCATCGCCTCGAGCGACTCCAGGCCGAGGGCCCGGCCGGCCCACCCGACCGAGTGGACGTCGCGAAGCCCTCCCGCGGCCTCCTTCACGTCGGGCTCCATCAGATGGGCCGCCGACCCCGACCGGACGTGGCGCTCGGCGTCGGCCGCGGACACGCGGGAGATGAACGCGGCCGGATCTCGGCCGACCCACGCTCGCAGCCGCCCCATCAGATCGGCGTGGACCGAGGGGTCGCCTTCGAGGAGGCGGGCCTCGAGCAGCGCGGTCGCGGTCTCGACCCCGGCCCGGGCCTCGGCGATGGCCTCCTTGGGTGTGCGCATCGCGTGGCCGAGGGCGATCCCCTGGTCCCACAGGGGGTAGAAGACGCGTTCGGCCACGGCCCGGACCCGGTCGGCGCGGCGCTCGCCGTGGAGCACCATCAGGTCCACGTCGGATGCGGGGCACAGCTCTCCGCGGCCGTAGCCGCCGATGGCCACGAGGGCCATGGCCGAGCCGGCGGGGCGGGCCTCGCGGAAGAGCTCGGTCACGGCGCCGTCGACGAGAGCGGCCCGCCGGCGTGCCGACCACCGGCCGTGGCCGCCCTGGGTGTAGGCGCGATCGAGGGCCCGGAGACCCTCGGTCAGACGAGCGGCGGGCGAGCCAGGCCCGCCCGCTGCCGTCTCGTTCCTCTCTCGGTCAGACCGCGTCGGGCCCCATCTCCCCGGTGCGGATCCGGTGGACCTGCTCGACCGGCAGCACGAAGATCTTGCCGTCGCCGATCTTGCCGGTCCGGGCCGTCTTGATGATCGCGTCGACGACCTGCTGGACCTGGTCCTCCTCGGCCACCACCTCGATCTTGACCTTGGGCACGAAGTCGACCTGGTACTCGGCGCCGCGGTACACCTCGGTGTGCCCGCGCTGCCGGCCGAACCCCTGCGCCTCGGTCGCGGTGAGGCCGTTCACCCCGATCCCCCGAAGGGCCTCCTTCACCTCGTCGAGCTTGAAGGGCTTGATGACCGCTACCACCAGCTTCATCGATCCCCCTCTCGGCTCGTTGTGGACGGAAGCGTGGGCGTGGACGTTTCGGCCCCGGGACTGGACCCGGTCGGTTCGGCCGGACGGTCGGCCCCGCCATGCGACAGCGTCAGTGAGCCGCCGCGGTCCGCGAACGTATACCCCACCTCGGAGTGTTGCGAAAGGTCGAGTCCCTCGACCTCCTCGTCCTCGGAGACCCGCACGCCGACGATCAGATCGACGATCTTCAGCAGGATCAGCGAGCCGACGAACGAGAACACCGCCGTCACCCCGACCGCCACCGCCTGCTTGCCGAGCTGGGTGGCGCTGCCGTCGCCGAGCGCGTTGATCGCGGTGGTCGCGAGGACGCCGGTGAGGAGCGCCCCGACGATCCCTCCGACGAAGTGCACACCGACCACGTCGAGCGAGTCGTCGTAGCCGATCTTCGACTTCAGGCTCACCGCCAGGAAGCAGATCGCCCCGCCCGCCAGCCCGATGATCAGCGCGCCCATCGGGTCGACGAACCCCGCCGCCGGCGTGATCGCGACCAGGCCGGCCACGGCGCCGGTCGCGGCGCCGATCGTGGTGGCCTTGCCGTGCCTGAGCCGCTCGGGAATGAGCCAGCCGAGGACCGCGGCCGCCGTGGCGAGGTGCGTGTTCAGGAAGGCCGAGCCGGCCAGGCCGTTGGCTCCGATGGCGGAGCCCGCGTTGAAGCCGAACCAGCCGAACCACAGGATCGCCGCGCCGGTGATCACCATGGGCACGTTGTGCGGTACGAACGCCTCCCTGCCGTGGCCCTTGCGCTTGCCGAGGTACAGGATCGCCGCAAGCGCCGCGGCGCCGGCGTTGATGTGAACGACCGTGCCCCCCGCGAAGTCCAGGGCGCCGAGCTTGTCCGGGAACAGCCCCAGCCACCCATCGGCGAAGACCCAGTGCGCGACGGGACTGTAGATCAGCACCGACCACAGGGCGATGAAGAGCACGTAGCCCGAGAACTTGATGCGCTCGGCGATCGCACCCGAGATCAGGGCCGGCGTGATGATCGCGAACATCATCTGGTAGGTCGCGAACACGTTGTGCGGAATCGTCAGCCCGTACACCTCGCTCGGAGCCTGTCCCACGCCCTCGAAGAACATGAAATCGAGTCCACCGATCAGCCCGCTCCCGGTATCCGGACCGAACGCCAGCGTGTAGCCGATGATCACCCACAGCACCGTCACCACGCCGAGCGCGATGAACGACTGCATGATCGTCCCGAGGACGTTCTTCGTACGCACGAGCCCGCCGTAGAACAGCGCAAGGCCCGGCGTCATGAACATCACGAGCGCCGCCGAGGTGATCAACCAGGCGGTATCACCCGTATCGATCAATGTGTCACCTCCCCTTTCCGGTCGGAGGCGATCGTGACCGAGGGAGGTTTCGAAGCAATTTCACGCGTGTTACGCGTGGGTAAACGATCGGGCTCTTCAGCCGGCGAGGAACTCGAGCAGGAGCGGGTTGAGGCGCTCGGGCGCCTCGATCGGGATCCAGTGCCCGACGCCCTCGAGCCGCTCGTACCGCCACGGGCCCGTCACGTTCTCGCTCGACTCGGCGACGCGAGCCTCGGGGAGGATGTCGTGCTCGCCCCACACCGCGAGGACCGGGCATTCCACGAGGGGCAAGGGGAGCTCGTCCTCGAGCAGGACCTCCGGCTGGGCGAACGCGCGATACCAGTTGAGGCCGGCGGTGAGCGCTCCCGGCCGAGCCAGGTCCGCCAGGCTGCGCTCGAGGTCCGGGGACCGCCCCGGGCGGTCCTCGCGGAGCCACTCGCGCATCAGCCGCCAGTCGCTCCGCTGGATGACGCGTTCGGCGGTGCCCTCGAGCTGCCACAGGAAGACGTACCAGTACTTCTCCAGCTCCTCCAGGGTCGGGCGCTTGCTGGGATAGCCGACCGACAGTGCCACGAGGCGATCGACGATCTCGGGGTTGGCCGCCGCGAGGAGCCATCCGACGACCGCCCCCCAGTCGTGGGTGACCAACCGGATCCGCTCCCCGGACAGCCCGAGCGCGGCGAACAGGGAGCGCATGTCGTCGAGCACCACGGGGATGGCGTACGCGCTCACGCCCTCGGGCCGGTCGGTCTCGCCGAACCCCCGAAGATCGGGGGCGATCACCCGGTAGCCGGCCTCCACGAGGACGGGCACCTGATGCCGCCACAGGTCGGCCGAGTCGGGGAAACCGTGCAGGAGCACGACGGGCGGGCCCTCGCCCTGGTCGGCGACGGCGAACGTGATCCCGTTCGCCTCGATCCGTCCCCGCGGGAGCGCTCGCTCGGTCACTCGCGGGCGTCCGGGGGCCGCTCCGACGCGGCCGACAGCGCCTCGGACCAGGGCCGTCCCTCCAGGATCAGCACGGTCTCCTTGGCGATGACCACGGGCTTGCCGTCGGCGTTGTCGATGTGGACGTCCGCGACCGCGATGCCCTTGCCGCGGTGGACCACGCGGGCCTCCGCCGTCAGCGGGCGCCCGTCGGGGAACACCGGCCGGAGGAAGTTCACGGACAGGTCCAGCGAGGCGAGGCTCGACCTGCGCGGCAGCGTCGAGGCGACCGCGTTCACCAGCGCGCCGTCCGCGAACAAGGCCAGCAGGCCGCCGTAGACCGTGCGGGACGCGGACGCGAACCACTCGCTCGCCGGGATCGTGCAGCGCACACGGCCCTCCTCGGCCTCGATCGTCTGCCAGCCCATGAGCAATCCCAGCGGCGACTGGGGGAGGTCCCCCGCCATGTACGCCCGGATCTGCTCCAGGCCGGTCAGCCGGTCGAACACCTCCTGCGGCCACACCTCGCCCTCCGCCGGCCGCAGATACGGGTCGGGGGTGTCGTGCTCGCTGGGGACGTAGGGCGGCCATTCCTTCAGCGGCACCGGGGCGGGCTCGATCGGAGGGAACACCGCCTGCCGGGACGAACCGTGGGCGAGCAGCCGGCCGGCCGCGTCCTCGACGACGAGGTCCGAGAGCGCCAGCGCCGGGGAGACGTGGATCTTCGTGCTGTGGGCCCGCAGCGTGCCGCTTTCGACCGTCGCGGGCCGCACGAAGCTGACGGCGATCTGGGCGGTCGCGAAGAAGGTGGCCGGAGGCATGGCCACCAGCACGCTGCTTCCCATGGCGATGTCACCGATAAGCAGCGAGGCCGCGCCGGGGAACGGGCCGGCCGCGGTCTGCAGCCACGGCGACGCGGGCATGGAGAACGACGCCGAGTCGAAGTTGAACTCCTCCATGACCCCGCCGATGAGCCGGCCGATGGGCGCGATCGGTCCCTTGCGGTCGAGCCACACCTGCATCTGGTCGTACCCCTTGAGGCCCAGGAGCTCCAGCTCCGGATAGGCGCCGCGGACGGGCTCGTCGTGAATCATTCGGCGGCGGGGTCCTCGTGCAGGGGCGCGTCGGCCGGCGCGTGCCCGAGGTGCCAGGGGGCGCCGGCGCGGATCATGGCGGTTCCCATCGCCAGGGCCACGCGCTTGCCGTCGGCATTGGTGATCTCGGCCTGCGACACGGCAACGCTCTTCCCCCGGTGCATGACTCGGGCCACCGCGGTGAGATCGCGGCCGTCCGGCACGCCCGGGCGGAGGAAGTTGACCTTGAGGTCCACCGGGAACATGGCGGTCCGTGGCTCGGTCGTCGTCTGGACCGCGCACATCATCGCAGTGTCGGCGAGCATGGCGATCGTCCCGCCCTGGACGGTCCTGAGGGGACTGCACAGGTGCTCGTGGGCGGGCATCACGAACGTGGTGGTGTCCTCCTCGGCCTCCCGGATGGCCATGCCGGTCAGGTGGGAGAGCGGGGGGTGGTCGATCTCGCCCTTGACCATCATCTTCAGGATGTCCAGGCCCGAGTGCGCGTCCCACACGTCCTGTGGGATCACGAAGCCCAGCACCTCGGGACGCAGGTACGGGTCGGGCGTCTCGTACTCGGAGAGCTCCAGCACATCAGGGGTCGGCGGCTCGGCGGGAGGCGGGCCCATCGGCTCGAACACGACGCACCGGCTCGTCCCGTGTGCGATCAGACGGCCGCGAGCGTCCTCGATCACGACGTCGGTGAGGGCGAGCGAGCGCCCCCCGTGGATCAGGCTGCCCGTGGCGGTCAGATCCGAACCGTCAACCGCCGGAGGCCGCAGGTAGTTCATGGCGAGCTCGGCCGTGGTGTACGCGGTGAACGCCGGCAGGCTGCTCTGCACCGTGCACCCGAGGGGCGCGTCGGCCAGGGCGGCGAGGACACCGAGCCCGATGTGGCCCGCCGGCACCTGCAGCCAGGGTGAGGCCGGCTGCGTGAAGGTCACGAGGCCCGATCCGACGTCGGCGAGCATGTGGCCCATCAGGTGGCTGATCGGGGGCCGCGGGCCCCATCCGCTGAAGAACCCGCGGAGCTGCTCCAGGCCCGAGAGCCCGAACAGCATCGGGTTCGGGTATCCCCCCCGGACGGGCTCCTGCCACGGGTCCATGGAGTCAGGATATCCACGCCACCGGAAAGCAAGCCCGCCGGGGAACACGAGTGACGAACGTCACTCCGGAGAGCGCGCCTATCCCCGGACGGCGAGTCGCTGCAGGCGATCTCGGCCACCCTTGCGGACGGGGGGACCATGGCCGAAGAAGAGCTGCTCGGCGGGTTCGTCGGCCAGGCGGCGAACGGTGTCGGCGTTGGCCTCGGGGTCCTGGGTGAACGGCTTCCACGAGCCGGTCATCGGCCCGAGGTGCCAGACGGCGTCCGCGGTGAACAGCGCCCGCAGGTCGGGAGCCCACACGGCGATGTGGCCGTTTGTGTGTCCCGGGGCGGGGATCGCGACGAGGCCTCCGTCGAGCTCGGTCCGCTCCGCGACGAGGACGTCCGGCTGGAACCGCTCGTACTTCGCCAGGTGTCTGTAGATCATCTTCATGCCCATCCTCGGGAACGGGTAGGGCGCGTCGCCGGTGACGATCGGAGCGTCCTGCGCCCCCACGACTATGCGCGCGCCGGTCGCGTCGCGGATCGCCTTCGCGTCCCCGGCGTGATCACCGTGGGCGTGGGAGACGACGATCTGCCGGAGGTCCTCCGGCCGCTTCCCGAGCCGGTCGATGGCCTTCAGGACCCGGGCCCCCGTGCCACGAGTTCCGGTGTCGATCAGGCTCAGGACCCCGCGATGCTCGACCAGATAGAGCGAGACCAGCGGCAGCGGATCCTTCGCGCCGAGCCGGTGGACGGGAAGGGGCACGTGGCGTCGGCTCCTACGAGGCCTTCTTGCGCGCGGTGCGCTTCGTCTTGGGCGCCGACTTCTTCTGGCTGCTCTTGGCGGCCTCGACGCTCGCCTTGAGGGCCTCCATCAGGTCGGCGACCTTCGTCGGCTCGGGCTCCTCGACGACCTCGATCTCCTCGCCGGCGACCTTCTTCTCGACGATGTCGAGCAGGGCCTCGCGGTACTCGTCCTTGAACTCGGTCGGGTCCCAGTCCTCGGTCAGGGAGTCGATCAGGCTGCGGGCCATCTTGAGCTCCTGCTCACGGACCGATGGGGACTTGTCGAGCTCGTCGAAGTCGGCCGCGCGGATCTCGTCGGGCCAGTACATCGTCTCCAGGACGAAGGCCTTGTCCTTGATCCGCAGCGCACAGAGGTGCTCCTTCTCGCGGAAGGCGACCTTGGCGATGCCGACCTTGCCGTCGTCGCCGAGGGCCTTGCGGAGCAGCGCGTAGGGCTTCACCCCGGTCTCCTCGGGCACCAGGTAGTAGGTCTTCTTGTAGTAGATCGGGTCGATCTCGGCGATGTCGACGAACTGCAGGATGTCGATCGCGCGTGTGGACTCGACGGGCACCTTGTCGAGGTCCTCGTCCTCGAGGACCACGTACGACCCCTTCTCGACCTCGTAGCCCTTCACGATGTGCTCGAAGGTGACCTCCTCACCGTCCTTCTCGCACACGCGCTTGTACCGGATGCGCCCGTGGTCCTCGTCATGCAGCTGGTTGAACGACAGGGACTTCTCCTCGGTGGAGGGATACATCTTCACCGGGATCGAGACGAGCCCGAAGGAGATCGCGCCCTTCCACATCGTCCTCGGCATGGTTGGCACCTCCTGGGGAAAGTGGACCCGCGCGCGGCGGGGTCCGAATTCTACGTCGGCTTCGTTTGCTGCCGTGGAGATACCTACCCGAGGCCTGATTCCCCCACGCGGGTACGATCGAGGCCATGGCGCGGGCGCGGACACGAAAGGTCGAGGTGGCGTTCACGGTCGACGCGCCGCGGCCGCTGGAGGCCTCCTTCGACGGCGAACACTGGTGGGCGCAGGCCGCCGGACGTGAGGTGCGGCTGTCGAACCTCGAGAAGGTGTTCTGGCCCGAGGAGGGCTACACGAAGGGCGACCTGGTGGCCTACTACTGGAGCGTCGCCGAGACGATCCTGCCGTACCTGGCGGGGCGGCCCCTCACGATGAAGCGGATGCCGGACGGGATCGAGGGACCGTACTTCTACGAGAAGAGCGCACCCCGGAAGACGCCCGACTGGCTCTCACGATGCCTGGTGGACTCGGACAACGAGAAGCGCGTCATCGACTACCTGATGGTGGAGGACGAGGCGGCCCTGCTCCACGTCGCGAACCTCGGCTGCATCGAGTTCCACCCGCTGCACGGGCGCTGCGGGCGGATCGACAACCCGGACTACCTGTTCTTCGACCTGGACCCGATGGATGCGCCCTTCGAGGACGTCCTGATCGTGGCGCGGCTGGTGAAGGTGGCCCTCGACCAGCTGGGGCTTCCCTCGTATCCCAAGCTGAGCGGCGCGACCGGCATGCAGATCTACGTGCCGATCGAGCCCCGGTACACCCACGAGCAGACGCGTGCCTTCGTCGGTGCGGTGGCCCGGTTCATCAACAAGGCCGACCCGAGCCGGGTGACCATGCTGTGGGAGGTCAGGAAGCGGACCGGCAAGGTCTTCATCGATCACAACATGAACCGCGCGGGCGCGAACATCGCCGCGGTCTACTCCGTCCGTCCCGAGCCCGGCGCCAGCGTCTCCACGCCGGTCACGTGGGAGGAGGTGGAGGAGGGCGAGATCCGGCCGGGGGACTTCACGATCGCGACCATCCACGACCGGCTGGCCCGGGTGGGCGACCTGTTCCGCCCGGTCCTGGACGCGCCCGTCGACCTGGACGGGGCCCTGGAGGTCATGGGCGTCGGCCTCGAAGACACCCCGGCGCCCGTCGGCTCGCGACGCGTCGACGCGGTGGCTCCGGCGAAGCCGAAGCGGACCCGGCGCACGGTGGCACCCACGGCCGGGCGGTCCAAGGACGACGAGACGATCGCCCGGTCGAAGGATCCGAAGCTGCGCGAGTACCTGTCGATGCGAGACTTCGTCGAGACGCCGGAGCCCGCCGGCGGGAAGGCCAGCGAGGGGGGCAACGCGTTTGTGATCCAGAAGCACAACGCGACCCGGCTGCATTACGACCTGCGCCTGGAACGCGACGGGGTGATGGTCTCCTGGGCGATCCCGAAGGGCCTCCCCACGACGACCGGGGTCCGGCACCTGGCCGTCCAGACCGAGGATCACCCCATGGAATACAACTCGTTCGAGGGGTGGATCCCCGAGGGGCACTACGGCGCCGGCGAGGTCAAGATCTACGACCGCGGTACGTACGAGCCTCTCGAATGGACGGAGAAGAAGGTCAGCTTCAGGCTGCACGGCGAGCGCGTGCAGGGCGAGTGGCATCTGGTCAAGACGAACCGGGACTGGCTGGTCCTGCTCGCGAAGGCCTCGGCGCTGGGGCAGCCTGCCCCGCCCCCGGAGGACCTCAGGCCGATGCTCGCGGAGGTCGCGCGGCAACCGTTCAACGACCCGGCGTGGCGGTTCGAGCCGAAGCTCGACGGCATCAGGACGCTCGCGTACGTGACCACCGACGCGACGCGTCTGATCTCACGAAGTGGACGCGACCAGACGAAGACGTATCCGGAGATCTCGCGGCTGGCGGAGCACGTGAACGCGCTGTCCGCCGTGATCGACGGCGAGATCGTCGCCGTGGACGCCGACGGCCGGCCCTCCTTCGAGGTGCTGCAACAGCGGATGAACGTGACCGGGGAGAAGGAGATCGATCGAGTTCGCCGGACGATCCCGGTGACGCTGTTCGCGTTCGATCTGCTCTGGTTCGACGGCCGGGACCTCACGTCCCGGCCGCTCACGGAGCGCCGAGAGCGGCTCGAGGCGATCGTCACCCAGGGGACCCGGATCCAGCTGACGATGTTCGTGGACGGTGACGGCGAGGACTTCTACGAGGCCTGCAAGGACCTGGGATTCGAGGGGATGCTCGCCAAACGGAAGGCGTCCGCCTACCTGCCCGGGCGTCGTTCGTCCGACTGGCGGAAGGTGAAGATCCTCAATCGGCAGGACTGCGTGATCCTCGGCTGGACGCCGGGCACGGGCGGGCGGTCCTCGATGTTCGGCGCGCTGTTGATCGGCGCGTACTCGACGGGAACGCTGCGGTGGATCGGCCAGGTCGGGACGGGGTTCACCGAACGGATGCTGGACGACCTGATGAAGAAGCTGAAGCCGCTGGAGACCGATGAGCCGCCGATCCCCGACGCGGCGCTGCGCAAGACGAAGGGCGCGCACTGGGTTCGCCCCGAGCTCGTCTGCGAGGTCGAGTATCTGCAGCAGACGAAGGGCGGGAAGCTTCGGGCGCCGTCGTTCAAGGGGCTCCGCCCGGACAAGGTCCCCGAGGACTGCCTGCTCGAGCCGCCCGCGCCGGCCTGAGGAAGCGAGAGACCCCGCCCGGCGGAACCGGACGGGGTCTCGTCGTACAGGTGCTTTTTCGATTTAGGTGAACCGGCCGATCGCCCACACCATGAACGCGATCAGCGCCATCACGATGATCACGATCGCCGTGTACTTGATGGCCGCGAAACCGGTCGCGCTTCCGCCGTCCGGATCCGAGACCACGGGCTCGCGCTCCACGTACGGCATGCGTCCTCCTCCGTCATGTATGTCGGGGGCTCGAACCCAAATGTTCCCGCCGGCCCGGTCCGACAAACCGAAACGGACACGTCCGACCGTCTAGGAGAAGGGTTCGAATCCCGCCTTGACGAGCAGGGCGCGGGCCTCGCGGTCCTCCATCCCCCGCGCCAGGAGCTCGCGGAAGAGGCGGATCGCGGCCAGCGGGCGGCCACACTTGGGGCAGAAGCCGAAGTGCGACTCGACGGGAGCGTCGCACCACGCGCAGGCGTGGAGCTCGATCGCCGGCCCTTCGTCCAGCCCGGCGTCGGCCAGGGCGTCCACGTACCCCTTGCCGTAGTCCCACAGGACGTACTCGTCCTCGCGAGGCTCGAACGCGGGCTCGTGCATGCGTGGCTCGCCCGTGTCGAGCATGTGCTGCAAGCTCTCCTTCAGCAGGTCCCAGCCGTAGTAGTGATCCGAGCCGCAGTCGGGACAGGCGATGACGACGCCGCGGATCCCCTGCGCCTCGAAGACCCCGCGCATCGAGTCGACGTCGTCGAGATCGCCCTCGACGCTCTCGCGCTCCTCGGGATCGAGTGGGCTCGGCTCGACCTGCTCCTGGTCCTCGTCGTCTGCCATCAGCTCTCCTCGAACCCCGCGCTCCCGGCGTCGGCCAGCGCATCGACCTTCTCGGCGGGGTGGTCCTCGACCAACCGGAAGACCTTGAACGCCTCGCCGTATTCGAAGTCTCGTCCTTCGGCCATCGAACGGGCTCGCTCGCGGACCGTCGGTTCGATGTCGTCCATCCCCATGTTGCGCATCTGGCTGTCGTGCGCCCGCAGGGCGGCCACCTTGGCCTCGATGGCCGACCCGATGTCGACGATCTCGTCGGCCTCGGCGGGATCCCAGGCCGGCAGCCACAGCTCGGGCACCTCGAACGGCTCGAACCCCTCGTCGATGAGCTCTGGGAACTGAGGCCGGCTGGGCGCGTCGGGGTTGATGACGGCCATCATCGCCCGTCCAACGGCCAGGTGATCGGGGTGGTTGATGTAGCGGCGGGCGACCCACGTGGTGGAGGGGTCGAGGGTGACGATGACGTCCGGCCGGAACCGCCGGACCTCCCGCGTCAGGTCCCGCCGCAGGTCGACGGTCACCTCGAGGTAGCCGTCGACGAAACCGAGGATCACCACGTCGGAGACGCCGAGGACCTTCGCCGCGTCGCGGAGCTCTCGGGCGCGGACCTCGGCGATCGCCTCGCGAGTCCACCCGGGCTCGTTGAGGCCGGCCGAGCCGTCGGTCGCGCACACGTAGGCGACCTCGGCGCCCTCGGACGTCCACCGCGCGATCGAACCCCCGAAGGAGAACTCCGCGTCGTCTGGGTGCGCGAAGACGGCGAGGATCCGGCGAGAGTCGGCGCGCTCATTCACGGCGTGAGCGTAGCAGCGGCGGTGGGATGGATCGGGGCTTCGTGGACCGCTACGAGAGCGTCCACCGCAGGCGAACCCACGCGCGACGGCCGCACGCCGGGCACCGCATCAGCGAGTGGTATCGCCGGACGAACGGAAGATGCACCGACATCGGGAAGGCGGCGCGCGCGGCGTCGAGCGCGCTGACCGGCGTCTCCCGGCCGCAGTCGGAGCACTCGATGAACAGGGTGCCGAACGGTCGCCCGTTCTCGCCGGAGGAGAACAGGGCCATCTTCCCCAGGGGGTCCGCACGGCGGCCGATGATGCCGGCCGCGACCGTGCTTGGGTGACGCCGCCGGGCCTCGCGCGCGTCGGGCTCGGCACCGTTCCGGCGAGGAAGCCGTCCGCCGGGCGCGGGCGCGGTCACGGGACGAGCGACTCCGCGATCCGCCGATAGGCATCCGCACCGGGATGCTTCGGGGAGAACCGGATGATCGTGCGCCCCGAGCGGGGCGCCTCGGCGAACCGGACGCTCTTGCGCACGGGTGGCTCCAGGACGGGGAGGGAGTAGCGCGACCCCACGTCCTCGAGGACCTCCCGGGCGTGGTTGGTGCGCCCGTCGAACATCGTGGGGATGAGGCCGCGCACCGTGAGGTCGTGGTTCGTCAGGCGCTTCACGTCGTCGATCGTCTCCAGGAGCTGACCGACCCCCCGATGCGA
>JBBDTT010000008.1:0-13078 GCA_040904285.1 Actinomycetota bacterium | reverse complement strand
CGCCGCCGAGGGGTCGAGGCCGCTCGAGGAACTGGTCGCCCGCCGGTTGGGCGGGAGCCCCTCGCCTGGATCACCGGGTTCGTCCGATTCTGCGGCCTTCGCGTACGTGTCGATCCTGGCGTGTACGTGCCGCGGCCCCACACGCAAGCGCTCGCGCGCCGAGCCGCGTCGTTGCTGCCGTCGGCCGGGATCGGCGTCGATCTCTGCACCGGAAGCGGCGCGGTAGCCGCCGTCCTCGGAGCCGCCGGACGCGGTGCCACGGTGCTCGCGACAGACGTGGATCCCGCGGCGGTGGTGTGCGCCCGGCGGAACGGCGTGCGGGCGCTCCTCGGGAGCCTCGACGGACCGTTGCCCGCGTCGATCAAGGGCCGCGTGGACGTCATGACCGCCGTCGTCCCATACGTGCCGGCAGAGGAGCTCCACCTCCTGCCGAGGGACGTCCTAGCGTACGAGCCGCGGCACGCCCTCAACGGCGGCTCGGGCGGAACCACGTTCCTCAAGCAGGTGGCTCAGATCAGCGCCGACTGGCTCGCTCTCGGAGGGCGCGTGCTCCTCGAGCTCGGCGGCGATCAGGCCGATGCGGTTGCCGGGACGCTGGAGGGAGCCGGCCTGTTGGACATCCGCGTGCATCGCGACCGAGATGGTGACGACCGGGCGATCGAAGGCCGTCTCCTTCCATGACGGCCGGCGCGGTTGGCGACGGGTGCGCCCTCGCTCGACCCACGGAAGGTCACGGGATTACCCTCAGCCGGGTAGGCTCACGCTCCCGTCATGGAGCACGGAGGTCACGGTCATGGCGTTTCGTGGCTGGCCCGTCGAGGCCCTGGAGTTCTTCGAGGGACTCGAGGCCGACAACACCAAGACCTATTGGCAGCGGAACAAGCATGTCTACGACACGCTGGTGCGGAGCGCCATGCAGGAGCTGCTGGACGAGCTCGCGCCGGAGTTCGGCGAGGGCCGGATCTTTCGACCGTATCGGGACATCCGATTCACCTCGGACAAGTCGCCGTATAAGACCAACATCGCAGCGATGGTCGGCGACGGCTACGTTCAACTCGAGGCCAAGGGACTGGGGGCCGGATCCGGCATGTGGGAGATGGCACCCCACCAGCTCGAGCGCTACCGGGCGGCGGTGAGCGAGGGTCGGTCCGGTGGCAGGCTCGATGATCTGGTCGGGAAGGCACGGGCGGCCGGACTCGAGGTCACCGGCCACGAGGTCCTGAAGACCGCTCCGAAGGGCTATCCGAAGGATCATCCACGGATCGAGCTCCTGCGGTTCAAGGGCCTCATCACCTGGCGGGAGTGGCCCGCGGCTGCTTGGCTCGGAACCGGGCGTGCAAAGGATCGAGTGGTCGAGTTCTTCCGGCTCTCGAAGCCGCTCAACGAGTGGCTGCGACGCCACGTCGGCTCCTCGAGCCTCCCCGAGCGGCGGCGATAGCAGGTCGGATCGATCGGGTGCGGCTGCGCGCGTTCGAGGGCCACTGACGCACTGCGGTAGGTTGGCGCGCGTGCGGGGCTACTTTCCTCGAGAGGAGTACGAAGACCGGTGGCGTCGCCTCGCAGCCGAGATGCGCCGCGAGGGGTACGCCGCGGCGCTGATCTGGTCGCGGAGCGCCGGCGGCTACGAGAAGTTCGCCGACGTCTTCTACCTCGCGCACTACTACTCGAACCAATCCGGGCAAGCCGACGAGGACGCCTGGCTCGGCGTCGGGTTCGCCGCCGTGATCTTCGTCCCGGACGAGACGCCCCAGCTCGTCGCCGACCTCCCAGCCTTCCCCGAGGAAGGGGTGGCGACGGACAGGATCGTGCGCTCCGACGAGCCGAACCGTGTGAAGCTCGTCTGCGACGCGATGCGGGCACGAGGGCTCACCGAGGGACCGGTCGCGCTCGTCGGCGATCACTTCCTGCCCTGGCGGTACGCGCGGATCCTTCAGGCCGAGCTTCCGGGGATCGAATGGATCCCAGCCGACGAACTGGTGGAGTCCGTCCGCCGGCACAAGTCTCCGCGCGAGCTCGACTGCATCCGCGAGGGGGGCGAGATCGTCACAGCCGCGCTCACGAAGCAGCTCGAGCAGGCCGTTCGGGGTGGAACGCAGGCCGACATCGCGGCCGCGGGCGCGCACGAGCTGCTGCGCCGAGGTGGCAATTTCCACATGATCCCGGTGGCGAGCGGTGCCGGTGCGGAGCTGGAGCCGTTCACGAACGAACCGCTCACGGGCTTCGACGTGAGGATCTCGACACACCCTGGTGACCTGGTGCGAACGTGGATCTACGGTCCGGCGTGGCAGGGCTACTGGCTCGACCCCGGCCGAACCGTTGTAGTCGGCGGGAAGCCGACGTCTGCCCAACGCACGATCATCTCGGCGGCCAACGACCTGGTGACGCGGTTGATCGAGGAAATCCGTCCCGGGAGTAGCGTCCGGGAGATCGCAGCTCTCGGCGCCGAGCTCCGAGCGGACGCCGGCAACGTGGACAGCGCGACGTCCGAGACATTCCCCCTCCTCGGCCACGGGAACGGGCTGTTCTGGGAGCGCCCCACGATCTGGCTGGACGTCGAGGAGAACGAGGAGCGCTGGACGTTCTGGGAAGGTCAGACGATGGGGGTGGAGACATTCCTCTCGCACCCCGACGTCGGTACCGTCGGTATCGAACAGAACATCATCGTGCACGAGGGTGGCAACGAGCTGCTGACGCCGGTTCCGCTGGAGTGGTGGTGACGCTGCACCGCACCGACCGATCCTCGGCTCCGGCTCAGGGCTGCGCCGCGTCTCTAAGATGCGCGATTGAGGTGGCAGGCTGAGTTTCCGCAGGTCGTTGCCGTAGACCCGAGGGGACGGTATTCGAACTCCTTTGCGGCGCTCCTCCGGCAACTCGGGGACGACGATCACACGACGCTGGCTTGACAATGTCTCGAACGCCGTGCTTCAGTCGATGACAACGTTGTCTGCGCGTTGAATCTGCAGCCAATAGCGGGTGGCGTTGAGCTCGGCCGGGCCGTTTCCCGTGGTGAGCCGGCCAACGGGGAGTGATGGGGGGGACGGGCGGATGAGGGCGCGGCCCACCATGGTGGACGTGGCCGAGATGGCCGGGGTTAGCCTGAAGACGGTCTCGCGGGTGGTGAACGACGAGCGGGGCGTTCGAGCCCAGACCGCCGCGAGGGTCCGAGAGGCGGTGACGGTCCTGGGGTATCGGGCCAACGACACGGCCCGCAACCTTCGGCGCAGGCAGCGACCCGCGACCGTCGGACTCGTGATCGAGGACGTTCGGAATCCCTTCTACTCCGGCATCGCTCGGGCGGTGGAGGAGCTCGCGCGCGTGCACGGTCACATGGTCGTGATCGCGAACTCGGAGGAGGACCCGGCGGCGGAACAGAAGGCTGTGAGCACGCTCCTGGAGCGGCAGGTCACCGGGCTGCTGATCGTTCCGGCGGGCCCGGACCACGGCTACCTCCTCGACGAGATCAGGCACGGCACGCCCGTCGTGTTCATGGACCGGCCAGCCCAAGGCGTCGGGGCGGACGAGGTCCTCATCGACAACGTGGGTGGAGCGCGGCACGCCACCGAGCATCTCTTGGCGCACGGGCACCGGCGGATCGGCGTGGTGGGCGACCCCCCGACCGTATATACCGTCGGCGAGAGGGTCAGGGGGTTCCGGGAGGCGATGGCTGCTGCGGGCGTTGCGGTCGACGAGTCCCTGGTACGCCTCGGCGGGCGGGACGTAGTCCAGGCGGAGACGGCCACGCAAGAGCTCTTGTCAATGGCCCATCCGCCTTCCGCGGTGTTCACGACGAACAACCGGGCGAGCATCGGCGTGCTGAGAGCGCTCCGTGGCCGTGAGTCGACGTTCGCGCTGGTGGGGTTCGACGACTTCGAGCTGGCCGACATGCTTCCCGTCCCGGTCACGGTGGTGAAGCACGACCCGGCGCAGATGGGCCGGGCCGGGGCAGAGCTGGTCTTCGGCCGGCTGAGCGGCGACGAGCGCCCTCCGCAGCGCATCGTGCTCCCCACGCGGCTCGTGCCTCGGGGCTCGGGGGAGATCGCCGGGAAGCCTGGACCGTGACGAGCCCGGGCGTGATGAACGGCCACCTCCTCGCCGCCAAAGGGATCGTCAAGAGCTACGGGCACGTCCGCGCCCTCCAGGGTGCCGACTTCGACGTGTTCCCCGGAGAGGTTGCCGCGCTCGTCGGCGACAACGGGGCGGGCAAGAGCACCCTGATCAAGATCCTGTCGGGAACCGTCCGGCCCGATGGTGGGGAGATCTGGTTCGACGGAAGGACGCTGACGATTCAATCCCCCGTCGAGGCCCGGCACCTCGGTCTCGAGACCGTCTACCAGGACCTCGCCCTGGCGGCGGACCTCGACCCCGCGGCCAACCTGTTTCTCGGCCGAGAGATCCGGCAGCCGGGTCTTCGCGGAAGGCTCGGGTTCATCGACAAGAAGGCCATGCGTGAGAAGGCTGAGGATGCGTTCGCGACCCTGGGCATCGGGCTCCAGGACATCGACGTCGAGGTTGCGATGCTTTCCGGGGGGCAACGCCAGGCGGTTGCCGTGAGCCGGGCTGTGACGTGGGCGAGCAGGGTCATCTTCATGGACGAACCCACCGCCGCCCTCGGGGTGGTGCAGGCCCACAGGGTGCTCGAGCTGATCCGGCGCCTCCGGGGTTCGGGCATGTCCGTCGTGTTGATCAGCCACAACCTTCCGCAGGTCTTCGAGGTGGCGGACCGGATCCAGGTCCTTCGGTTGGGAAGGCGGGTGGCGACCTTGCGGCCGAACCAGACCACCATGGAGCAGGTCGTGGGGGCCATGACCGGAGCCGATCTCGAGGCGGCGTCCTGATGGCGCGGGAGAAGGCGCCCGCGGAGACGGCCGAGCTCACCCCATCGCCCGAGGAGGCGGAGCTGCCACGGACCGCCCTGGCCGGCCTAACGGCCGCGACGTCGACCTGGATCTTCCTGGTTCTCGTGGTGATCATCGCCGTCTTCTCGGCCCTCGACTTCGATTCGTTCGCCTCGGTCTTCAACCTGCGCAACATCACGATCGACGCCTCGAGCCTGCTGATCATCGCGGTCGGGATGACGTTCGTGATCATCACCTCGGGGATCGACCTCTCGGTCGGGTCGGTGCTGGTGTTCTCTCAGGTCGTGGCCTCGCTGGTCATGCGGGAGATGGGCGCCGAGGGGATGGACGTCATCCTGGCCGGGCTCGCGAGCGGGCTGCTGGCCGGGGGGGCGTGGGGGCTGTTCAACGGTTTGCTCATCGCGAAGACCCGCATCCCGGCGCTCATCGTGACCCTCGGCACGTTGGGCATGGCCCAGGGGGCCGCGCTGCTGCTCAGTGGTGGCATCAACGTCAGAGGGGCGGTGCCCCCGGAACTGGTGAGGACCGTGGGCCTCGGCCGGCTCTTCGGTCAGATCCCCTATCTGGTGCTGATCGCCGCCGGAGTGACGATCGTCGGCGGGGTCATCCTGCACCTGACGCAGTTCGGCCGATACACGTACGCGATCGGGTCGAACGCCGAGGCGTCCCGCCGTGCCGGCATCAACGTGCCTCGGCACCTGATCAAGGTGTACGTGCTGTCCGGCCTGCTCGCGGGCTTGGCCGGCTTCGTGCTCCTGGCCAGGTTCACGACGACAACGATCGAGGGGCACGGGACCGCCAACCTCCAGGCGATCGCCGCGGTGGTCATCGGGGGGACGAGCCTGTTCGGTGGAAGGGGGGCGATCTTCGGGACCGTGGTGGGCGTCTTTATCCCGGCCATCCTGCGGAACGGTTTCATCATCCTCGGGATCCGGCCGTTCTGGCAGCAGGTCGCGGTGGGCGCCGTGCTGATCCTGGCGGTGTACTTCGACCAGGTGAAGCGTCGTGCGAGGGAACGACAGTAGGAGGAGCGAGGGAACGGGAAGGAGGGGTAGACCATGACGAGGAGACGCGTCTTGCTGGCCCTTGTGGCCGCGACCGCCCTTGTCGCTTCGGCGTGCGGCGACGACGACGGGGCGGAAGACGGTGGCGAGGAGCAGCTGGACATCGTCCTGATCCAGGGCGTCGCGGGGGACGAGTTCTACATCACGATGGACTGTGGAGCTGCTGCCGCCGCGGAGGAGCTGGGAGTGAACTACTCCGTCCAAGGGCCCAGCGAGTTCGACCCGACGGAGCAGATCCCGATCGTCGAGGCGGTGACCGCACAGCAGCCCGACGCCATCTTGATCGCGCCGACCGAGCGAACCGCGTTGGCCGGCCCGCTCCAGGCGGCGCAGGACGCCGGGATCACCGTCGTGCTCGTCGACACGATCGTCGACGACCCGAACATCGGCATCTCCCGGATCGCGACGGACAACGTCGAGGGCGGCAGGGTCGCCGGGGAGGCGCTGGTCGAGCTGATCGGCGGCGAGGGAACGGTGTTCGTGAACACCACCCAGCCGGGCGTCTCGACCGTGGAGGAGCGCGTGCAGGGCTTCGAGGAAGTGATCGAAGGCGAGGCCGGCATCGAGTACCTCGGGGCCGAGTTCAACAACGACGACGCCACGCGTGCGGCCGAGATCACCTCGGCGGTGCTGGCGGGCAACCCCGACCTGGCGGGCATCTTCGCCACGAACCTGTTCTCGGCCGAGGGAGCGGCGACCGCGCTGCGCGAGGCCGGCGCGCAGGAGCAGGTTCAGCTCGTCGGCTTCGACGCGAGCCCCGGTCAGGTGGGGCAGCTCGAGGAGGGCCTGGTCCAGGCCCTGGTGGCACAGAACCCACGGGAGATCGGTGTCCAGGGCGTCCAGACCGCGGTGGCGTCGCTCCGCGGTGAGGACTTCGAGGAGCAGATCACGACGCCGCTCACCGTGGTCACCCAGGAGAACCTGGACGACCCGGCGGTGCGCGACACCCTGTACCTGGGCGAGTGCTAGACGAGGCGGCGGGGGCCGGCCGAAGGCCGGCTCCCGCCGTCGATCACAGCCTCGAACCCTCCACGGGTTCGGCGCGCCCCGACTCCCCGGAGCGAAGGGCCGTGTCGAACACCTGGTGACATGCCAGAGTCTCGTCGGGCGTGACGCACCCGAATCGATCGCCGAGAGCCCCGGCGCGCTCAGCCAGGAAGGCCGCCCACATCTGAAGCACCGCGTCGGAGAAGCCGAACTCGAAGATCCCCCCGGTGACCGTGGGGAACACCGACTGGCTTCCCGTCTCGAGGTGCTCCCAGATCTGCCGCCCCTGCCGGACGGTGAACCGTCGAACGGCCTTCGGGTTCCGTGTCGAGAACTCCACGCCCCCTTCCATGCCGACGACGCGAAGCGCCCACGTGTTCGTCTCTCCCGGCGCGATCCGCTTCGTCTCGACCGTGAGCGGGAACGCGCCGTCGCGTCGTTCCACCGAGCAGATCAAGGTAGCGTTGTCGATCGTGTCGCACGGTTCGAGTTCCCCGTTCGGGCCGGGCCGTTCCTTCACGATGTCTTGGAGCACCGCGTACACCCGGGCCGGGAACCATCCCAGCCGAAGCGGGACGTGCGCGACGTGCATCCCGAGGTCGCCCATCACCCCCAACGGGCCGCAGAAGCGAGCCTGGCGCTTCCAGTTGATCGGCTTGGTCACGTCCAGATCGCTCGAGTGCAGGAAGGCGAAGTGGGCCTCCACGATCCGCCCGACGCTCCCCGAGCGGATCGTTTCGTACGCGAGCTGCGCGCCCGGGAAGTAGGGCATCTCGCTGGAGCACCGCGCGAACAGCTCGGGCCGGCGCCGGAGCGCCTCGACGATCCTCTCGCCGGCGGCCAGGTCGATGCCGAAGGGCTTCTCGCCCAGGAAGTCCTTCCCCGCCGATATCGCGTCGAGATAGAGCTCCTCGTGGAGGTGATGAGGGACGGCGATGTACAGGACCTCGACCCGGTCGTCCTCCATTAGCTCTCGGTGGTCGGTGGCCTTCAGCCGGACCGTGTCGATGCGGTCGAACCATTCGAGGGCGGCGGGGTTCGTGTCGCACACGGCAGTGAGCCGGGGCCGGACGGGGTGGTCCTGGAGGGCGGGCCACCGCGCCAGGGCGGCGGCGACCTCCCTGCCCATGAGACCACCGCCGATGATGCCGACCTCGACCTCCTGGACCACGGCCTGGTCAAGACTTCTCGCGAAGGAGCGTCAGCGCCTTCTCCGGCGTCCAGTCGTCGTGCACCACGGCGAGCAGCGCCCGAGTCATCGCGGCGGGATCACGGTGCTGGATGATGTTGCGCCCATAGACGATGCCGCCGGCACCCTGCTGCAGGACGGCGTGGGTGCGGGCCAGGATCTCCTCGTCCTCGACCCGCCCACCTCCGCGCACCAGCACCGGGACCCGGGCCACCTGCACGACTCGGTGGTACTGCGACACGTCGTCGGTCGGATCCGCCTTGATGACGTCCGCTCCCAGTTCCACGGCCTGGCGGACCAGCGCACAGATCTTGGCCACGTCCCCGTCGACGGTGTAGCCGCTGGTCGCCCGCTTCATCACCAACGTCTCCACCATGAGGGGCATCCCGGTCCTCTCGCAAGCGGCCTTCAACCGAGACACGTTCTCGATGCACGCCCGGCGGAGCCCGTCGGAACCCGGAACGTCAATGAGGTTGACCACCACGCAGGCGGCGTCGAGCCGCACGGCGAGGCCCAGCGGATCCTCGATCAGGAGGCTGAAGGCCGCGTCGGGTACACGATCGCCATAGACGTTCGCCGTGTCGCACCGCAGAACGAGCGCCGGTTTGTCGCGGCCGCGACGGCTCTGGAGGAGCGTGGCCTGGCCCACGGTGAGCTGGATGGCGTCGGGACCGGCGTCCACGAGGGTTCCGACGGTGGTCGCCATGTCCTCGATGCCGACGAGGAATTCCGACTCGCCCGCGAACCCATGGTCGACCGCGACGTCGAGACAGCGGGCGGACCTGGGATTGAACAGACGGTTGAGCCGGTATTCCTTCACTGCATGCCTTCCCTTGACCGGCGCCGATCACCCAACCTAGTTTACCGTTGGCTACGTTAGACAACGTTGTCAAGGCTGGCGGAGGGACCGCGGCAGGGGGTCAGAGGGTGGAGCCCATCATTCTCGAACCGAACCAGGTGCATCGGTTCTACCGAGGAGGACCCGCGATCGCGGAGTTCCGCGGGACCCGGAGCGCGGACCGCCACGCTCCGGAGGACTGGGTGGCCTCGGCGACATCGGTGTTCGGTGAGGAGCGAACCGGTCTCAGCACGCTGCCGGACCGCCGGACGGCGGCGGAGGCGTTCGCGGCCGACCCCGAAGCGTTCTTTGGGCCACGGCACGTCGAGCGGTTCGGTGCGGATCCGGGCTTGCTGGTGAAGCTACTCGAAGCGGGCGAGCGCCTGCCGGTCCACTGCCATCCCGACCGCGAGTTCGCGCGCCGTCACCTCGGCTGCCCGCATGGCAAGACCGAGGCCTGGGTGATCGTGGACGTCCGGTCACCCGAGCCCCGGGCCGAGTTGTTCCTGGGGTTTCGAGAGGGAATCGACCTGGCCACGCTGGCCGCCTGGGTGGCCGCGCAGGACACGTCGGCCATCCTCGGTGCGATGCACCGGATCCCCGTCGCGGTCGATGATGCGGTGCTGGTCCCCGCGGGCCTCCCCCACGCGGTCGGCGAAGGGGTATTCGTGGTCGAGCTCCAGGAGCCCACGGACCTCTCGGTGCTCCTGGAATGGGACGGGTTCGACATCGACGGGGCTCGCGACGGGCACATGGGGCTGGGTTTCAACGCAGCGCTTCGGTGCGTAGACCGGTCGGGGTGGGGGAAGCGGCGGCTCGATCGGCTGCGCACCCCGCGCGAAGCCGGGCGCGATGTGCGCCCGGGCGTGGACCTCCTGTTCCCGGCGGAGGCCGACCCGTTCTTCCGGGCGGAGCGGATCCGCCCGCGCGACGCCTCCCTACTTCCCGCCGGATTCTCCGTCCTGGTCATGACCCAGGGGCGAGGTCGCCTGGAGTTCTCGACCGCCGGATCCCTCGAGCTGGGGCGGGGGACCACCGTGCTGATCCCGTTCGCTGCCGGTGACTGCCGGCTGGTCGGATCCGTGGAAGCGGTGCGGTGCATGCCTCCCGACCCGGACGCGCCGGACGCGCCGGCGCCGGTGTTCGGATGACCGAGGATCTCCTGCTCGGCCTCGACGTCGGGACGGAGTTCACCAAGGCCGCCGCCGTCACCCTCGACGGAGTGGAGCGATCCCACGGTCGCGCATGGACCCCATGGCGCGCCGTGCCGACGGGTGCCGAGATGGACCCGGCTGCAATGGTCGACGCGGCGTTGGCCGCGGCCCGGGACGCGCTGAAGGACGGGGCCCCGGGGCGCGTGGTCGGCGTGGGGGTGACCAGCATGGCCGAGACTGGTGTCCTGCTCGACACCCGAGGCGACCCCGTGGGGCCGATGATCGCGTGGTACGACACGCGGGGAGATCCGCAGGCCGCGGAGTTGGCCGAGGCGTTCGGGGCCGACCGGTTCAGTGAGCGGACCGGGCTCCCGGTGAGCCGGATGTGCTCGCTGAGCAAGTACCGGTGGATGCGGGCCCACCTCCCGGAGACCAAGCGCGGCGTGCGGTGGCTGAACGTCGCGGAGTGGATGGTCCGAAGTCTCGGGGGGCGGGACGTGGCCGAGCTCTCGCTGAGCTCCCGGACCGGGTTCTGGGACCTGGGCGCTCGGAGGGCTTGGGACGAGGTGCTCGGATGGGCCGAGGCACCCATTGGCCTCCTGCCGGAGCCGGTTGAGGCGGGCACCCCCGTGGGGAAGGTCAGCGGACCGCTTGAGCAGGCCGAGGGTGCGGTGCTCACAGTCTCGGGCCACGATCACCCCTGCGCCATGGTCGGATCCGGGGCCACGCGCCCCGGAGACGTCTTCGACTCCTGCGGCACCGCAGAGGCCTTCGTCCGCGCGGTGGAGCCGCACCTTCCGTCCGACGCCATCCGGCGCGCGGTCGCCCAAGGCGTCACGGTCGGGTGGCACGTCGTCCATGGCCAGCTGGGGCTGATCGCGGGGTTCGTCTCCGGCCTGGCCCTCCAGCGCTTCCTCGACCTGCTCGGCGTGGACGCCGAACGGCGGGGGGAGCTGGACGCAGCCACACTGCGGATCCCATCGGGGGCCGAGGGTGTCGTGGTCCGTGACGTGATCTCCGACCGGGCGACCCTGGAGGGCATCCACCGTTCGGCGACACCGGCCCACGTGTGGAGGGCGGCGTTGGAAGCGGTGTCCCGGCACGGCGCGGAAGTGCTCGCGACGATCGAGTCCGTGGCCGGGGATACCGGCCGGCTCGTGGTGACGGGAGGTTGGGTCAGGAGTCCCGCCTTTCACGCCGTGAAGCGAGAGGTCCTGGGCCTGTTCGAGGAGCCCGAGGTCGAGGAGGCCGGGGCGAGGGGCGCGGCGCTGATCGCAGGCATCGCGGCCGGGGTCTATCGCGACACGTTGGACCTCCCACCGGTCCGCTGGAGAACACAAGGCCGATGAGGGAGCACACCGGGGTTCCAGTTCTCGGCCGGGGTTCCTCCCCGGCGGCCGAGCGAGTACGCGCCGGCCGGGTCCGGAAGATTTACGGTGCCCCACAAGAGGGCTGAGAAGCGTTACAGCCCAGCCACTCCCATCGGGGCCGAGGCCCGCAGAGTCCAAGGCAACCCCGACCCCGACCCATCTTTGCTTCTCTTGTTCGGGCCGAGCGCGGAAGACAAGTTATCTAGGGTTCGAGACTCTCACCGGGGCACCGCGGCAGGCGTTGGGCTGCTGCGAACGGAAGAGTCGGGGAGACCCCGCAGCAGGATGATGCCGAAGGCCAGCAGCAGGACGTGGCTGACACCCACCAGCAGATCAGGGAGCGGCTCGGCGGCCAGCACCGTCGTGAAGTCGGCCATGGCGTGTACGAGGATCAGTGGCTAGATCCATCGGAAGCGGAACTGGTACGCCGCGAGCGCGAATCCGTAGACGCCCGACAGGAACACGTTCATCAAGATGTCCCCGGCGCCGCGCGACGTCAGCGCGAACGCCGATAGGTGTTGCAGCCCGAACAGCACGGCCGTGAGCGTCACGGCCTGCGGCGGACGGTACGCCTCCCGCAGCCGCGACAGGATCACGCCGCGGCTGATCAGTTCCTCGTTGACTCCCACCAGAAGGAGAGTGATTGCCCACCACAGGTAGCCTGGCTCCTCCGGAATCAGCCCTGCGGGCAGTGCCCACGACACCGACTCCACCACCAGAGGAACGAGGGCCGCGGCGGCGATCCACGAACGCCATGCCGTCGTTGCCCCGGACACGCGCCACAGACGCCGGCGCGTCATCAACGCGATGGCAAGGATCGTGACGGCGACGTTCGTCACCAGGCCGAGGTGCCATCCGCCCACACCTGCAGCTCCGGCGAGCTCCAAGGTCGCGACCATCAGCGCGAATCGCAGCAGGGTGATCGCGATGCCGTCTAGCAGTGGATGCAGTCGCATCGGCTGGCCTTCAGACGGGCTGATCCCCGAGCCGGTCTATTACCGGATCGATCTGACCGACCTTCTCCGCCGTGGAAGGGACCTCGTCGAGAGCGAAAGAGCAACTAGGGGTGCTCGGACTGTCGCGTGCTCCTTCACGTGGAGCAGCATCGATCCTTCGCCCGGGGTACGTTGGCGAGTCTCCGCAGGAACCGAGTTTGACCAGGCTCCAGATGACGGCTTCCGAACGGTCTAGAAGTCTGGATCAAGCTGACCTAAGAACGGCTCTGGAAAGGATTCGGCGCATGCCGAGTGGGACGGACTTTTCGGTCTATCGAGCCCTGGACAAGATTGCGGCTGGAAAGGGGATAGCTTCACCGCCCAACGCCACGTGTCTCGTTAACAAGACCGCATGCATGAAGCGCCATGTGAGCGGGCATGTCGAAGTGTCGCTACCAACGGACACCGCTGACTTAGCAGTTGGCGGCTCTGGAGGAACGCCTTGGACGAATGCGAGATGGGGTGCCAATCCAAACAATCAGCGCTCTAACGCGAAGTCTCGGTTAGCGTCCCGAGAAGTGGTGGGAATTCGGGGTGGACTTCCGGGGTGGAAATCCCCGTGACGTAGAGGGCCACCGCCATCCTCAACGACAGGACAGTCGGATGAGGAGGGACGATGGCCACC
>JBBDTT010000007.1:2110-13094 GCA_040904285.1 Actinomycetota bacterium | reverse complement strand
GTCGGGGGTGCGAAGGTCCTCGGCCGCCCCGGCGGCCGCCTCGAGCCGCCCGCGCGCGAGCTCGGCCCCCTCGCGCAGTTCGGCCACGACCGGCTGGATCTCCTCGCGGAACGTGCGGATCGAGCCGGCCAGCACGCGGACGTGGCGGGCCAGGCCGATCACCATCACCACGAGGATCAGCGAGGAGACGCCGGAGATGATCAGGAACGCGATCAGCGGCACTGACGGGAAGCCTACCGCAGGATTCGCGGCGGACTCAGCCTTCCTGGAGGAGCTGCTCCAGGAACCGTCCGTCGCGCAGGAGCTCGCGAAAGCCCTGCAGGTCGCCGGCGGTGAACGGGGGCAACTCGCGGTGCTCGGGCCGAACCGTCGGGGCCGCCGGACGCCCGTCGCCCAGGTTGACCCCGGCGGAGAGCAACAGCGCCACGACCGTACGGTCGGCGACCTTCTCGATCGACGCCGTGCAAACCGGGCATTCGAACCGGTACGACGACGAGGGGGGCCGGATCGACAGGAACACCTGGTCGGGCGTCATGTCGACCTCGCCGCAGCGAGGGCACGTGGCACGGATCGTCGTCATGCCCTTCCTATCGGCCCGGGTGGACGAGGGGTTGAGCGCGGAGCTCAGGTTCACGCCGGCCGATACCGGGCGAGCGTCGACTCGGCTAGCGTCCTCACCTGGGCTTCGAGCTCGGGAGGCTCGGCGACCTCGGCGTCCGGGCCCAGGCGGAGCAGCAGCTTGGCCACCCAGGCCAGGTCCTTCGTCGGCATGGCGACCTCGAGCCCGCCCCCGTCCAGCTCCCGGCTGGTCTCGACCTCGTAGTACTCGGCCACCCACCGGGCCCCGGGCGCGAGTCGGAGGACGACGCGGACGTCCTGATCCGAGGGCGAGTACATCGGCCGCCCCGCGCCTGCCAGCCCGCGGGGCTCGAACCGCTCCCCCGTGGCCTCGGCGCTGCGCAGCCGGTCCGCGCGGAACATCCGCTCGCCGTCGGCCTCGACGTCCCACGCCACGACGTACCAGTGTCCGAGCGCTGCGAAGACCTGCTCCGGCTCGATCAACCGCTCGCCGACCGTGTCGCGGTTCGCGCTGAAGTACTCGACCCGCAGCCGCTCGTTGCGCTGCACCGCCCGCCGGGCCGTGGCGAGCGGTCCCGACGCGGTGGCCCCCTCGTCGGCGCGTTCGACGCGGCCGGCGAGGCCACCCAGGGCCTCCTCCCCGAGCCCCGACTCGATCTTCGCCAGGGCGGAGGCGAGGGCCTCGGTCTCGGCCAGTCCGGGGGTGCCCGCGACCTGGGTTCCCCGCAGGTACAGCGCGAGCGCCTCGTCGCGGGTCAGGCGCACCGGCCGGGAGAGGTGGTCGGCCATCGATATCCACACGCGTCCGTCCTCGATCTCCACGTCGACCAGATCGCCGGGGCCGTACGGGGGGACCCCGGTCACGAACAGGAGGTTGAGGTCCTGGACGAGCTCGGCCTCGGGCAGCTCGAAGAGGCGGGCCAGCTCGGAGAGCTTCGTCCCGGGATGGCGGACCGCGTACGGGACCATCCGCAGCATGCGGCGGAGCCGTACGGCCGTCTTAGACGGCGTCACGGATCGCCTCCAGGTGGGCGACGAGGGCATCCCGGAGCGAGTCGGGCTCGAGCAGTCGGGCGTCGGGTCCGAACCCGGCGAGCCAAGCGACGAACGCCGCCTCGGACGTGACGGGGACCTCCGACTCGGGCCAGCCCGGCTCGCCGCCCTCGAGGCGCCGGGCGCCGGGCACCGACGACAGGGCCCACCACGCCACCCGCTCGTCGAACGCGACGCGGGCCGATCCCTCCCCCGCCTCGCCCGGGGTCTGCACGTGTTCGGCGGCGCGGAACCCCTCCGGAGGCCGGGCCCCTTCCCCGGCGTCCTTCGGCGCCGAGGTGACCCGGCTGGCGCGGAAGGCTCGCACCGCGCCGCGATCCCGGTCGTGGCCGACCACGTACCAGGACCCGGATCGGAACACCAGCCCGAACGGATCGACGGTGCGTGCCTCCTGCTCCCCGTCGGCCCGCCGGTAGCCGAACCGGACGGCGCGTTCGTCGAACAGGGCCCGGGCGAGGGCCTCCAGGTGGGGGGCCGAGGGCTCCATCGCGCCCGGGTGGGGCCGCCCGGCCAGGCGGCTCAGCAGCCCCGCCTCGGCGCCGAGGAACAGCTTCTGAACGGCGGCGCCCGCGTCCTCGGCCTCGGCGCCCGAGGCGGCCACGAACAGCGCGGCGAGCTCCTCGGCCGTGAAGGTGAGCTCGGGCAGGTAGTACCGGTCCTTCGGGATCGCATAGCCCTGCTCGACGTCCCACGCGTCGGTGGACTCGAGCTCGAGGGGGACGCCGGCCTCGCGGAGCAGGTCCTTGTCGCGCTCGAACATCCGCTTGGCCGTGGCCAGGTCTCCCTGACCGTACGCGGGCAGGAGCTGACGGATGCGCTCGAAGGTCATCGGGGCCGGCGCCTCGAGCAGGAGCGTCAGCAGGTTCAGGAGGCGCTCGAGCGGTTGCATGGGCACGGGGCGATCATCGCACGCTGCAACGTACGATCCCGGGCGTGATCCGCGTTCGAACCGGGGTCGTGCGCGAGGTGGTCGCCGAGCGGCCCGGCCTCCAGGAGTTGCGCGTCGAGGTGGACGGAGGAGAGGCCGCCGCGGTCGCCTATCCCGGCCTCACCGGCGCCGTCGCGGCCGGGGACTCGGTGGTGCTGAACACGACGGCGGTGGATCTGGGCCTCGGGACCGGCGGCCACCACTTCGTGATCGCGCGGGTCCCGCAGCCCGACCTCGATCCGGCCCCCGCCGGACACGTCATGAAGCTCAGGTACACGCCCGCGCAGGTGAAGGTGGCCTCGGTCGAGGAGCAGTCGAGCCCCGATCACGGGGCGCTCTCCACGGCCCGCTCGCTGGACGGACTGCCGGTGGTGTGGGCGCCGCTCCACTCGATGCTCGGAGCGGTCGCCGCCGGGGCCCGGGCCGCGGGCGCCGGACGGATCGTCCACGTCATGACCGACGGCGCGGCGCTGCCGGCCGCGTACTCGAGGCAGCTCCACGTCCTCCGGGAGGCGGCGCTCGTGGACTCCGTCGTCACCGCCGGGCACGCGTTCGGCGGCGACCTCGAGGCGGTGAACGTCTTCAGCGCGTTGCTCGCCGCCCGGACCGTGAGCGGCGCGGACGTCGTGATCGTGGGCGACGGCCCGGGGAAGGTGGGGACCGGCACACCCTTCGGCGCCAGCGAGGTGGCCGGCGGGATGACCCTCAACGCGGCGCACGCCCTCGGTGGCCGGCCGGTCGCGACGCTCCGGATCAACCTGGCCGACCCGGCCTATCGCCACTACGGGCTGTCGCCGCACTCGATCACCGTGCTCGGGACGGTCGCGCTGGCCTCGGTGCACGTGGCGGTGCCCGTCCTCGAGGAAGACCCCCGCGAGCGCGTCTGGTCGGCGCTGCGCGACGCCGGCCTGCACGAACGGCACCAGCTGGTCGAGGTCAACGGACGGCCGGCGCTCGACCTCATGGCCGAGCGCGGCGTGGGCGGCGAGACCATGGGCCGCCCGCTGGCGGATGACCCCGCGTTCTTCCTCGCGGCGGGCGCGGCGGGCGTCCTGGCCGCCCGGATGGCCGCCAAGGACGCGGCCTGGAAGGGCGAGCGGAGCGAGCATTGACCTCCCGGATACGACCGGCGTAGCGTCCCGATAGGTGCTCCGTTTCCGTGCCTCGCCTGCGCGAGGCGGAAAGGAGGCCGCCGTGTCTCCCACTCCCGTCCGACCGGCCGTGCGTGCGTTCGTTGCCGTGCTCGCGCTGAGCCTCGTCCTGCTCCCCGCGGTCATGCCCGCGCAGGCGGACGTGACCCAGGACTTCAATCACCTGTGGAACGCACACATCAAGCCGTTGCTGGCCGACAAGGGCACGATCAACAGCGGTCAGAACCCCGTCGACTGGACCAAGCTCAAGGGCGTCCACTCGAGCCTGGCCGACGGGACCGACTATCCGCAGACGCTCGGGCTGGGCCTCAAGAAGAGCGGGTTCGGCCAAGGCCTCGGTCTCGACTTCGAGGAGATCTCCCAGAACACGGGGCCGACGGTGTTCGCGGGCTTCAAGGACGAGACCGGCGAGTTCTGCAACGACTTCTGCACCGAGGGCTACATGAACGTGCCGGCCGGGTCGTACGCGATCTTCGCGAAGATCGAGCTCCACGGGAACAACCTGATGGACCCCTGGCTCGACGTGGAATGTGAGCTCGACGTTGGCGCCAGGGTGATCATCGACCATTCCACCGCGCATGGCGACATGGCCGTGACCATCCCGCTCATGGGCGTGCGCACCTTCGACGGACAGGGCTACATCGGCGTCAACTGCAGGGGCCACGGCAGCGAGGGACACAACCTCAAGATCATCGCCATCCGGCTGGGGAGCCTCACGAACCAGGAGCTGCAGACCTTCGACGACTGACTACATGTGGGCGATGAGCTGCTCCACGCGCTCGTCGGTCGAGCGGAAAGGGTCCTTGCAGAGCACGGTGCGCTGGGCCTGATCGTTCAGCTTCAGGTGGACCCAGTCCACGGTGTAGTCGCGGCGCTTCTGCTTCGCCTGCTTGATGAACTCGCCGCGGAGCCGGGCGCGGGTCGTTTGGGGCGGCTCGCGCATGGCTCGCTGGATCGCCTTGTCCGTGGCGACCCGGTCCATCTTCCCGCGGCGCTCCAGCAGGTAGTAGAGGCCCCGGTTGCGATTCACGTCGTGGTACGCGAGGTCGACCAGTGTCACTCGCGGGTGCGACAGCGGCAGCGAGTGCTTCTCCCGGTACGCCTCGATCAGCTGGTGCTTCGCCACCCAGTCCACCTTGCGTGCCAGACGCTCGGGGCGGCCCTCGCTCAGCGCGGTGAGGGCGTTCGTCCACTCGTCCAGGGTCCGTGCCTGGAACTCGTCGAGGCCGCGCCGCTCGTAGAAACGCCGTGCCCGGTCGAGGTACTCGGTCTGGATCTCGATCGCCGACAGCTCGCGTCCGGTCGCCAGGCGGACCTTCTTGCGGCAGGACATGTCGTGGCTGATCTCGCGGATGGCGCGGATCGGGTTCTCGAGCGTCAGATCGCGCATGACCGTGTTCTCCTCGACCATCCGCAGGACGAGGTCGGTCACGCCGACCTTCATCATCGTGGTGAACTCGCTCATGTTGGAGTCGCCGACGATCACGTGCAGGCGGCGGAATCGTTCCGCGTCGGCGTGGGGCTCGTCGCGCGTGTTGATGATCGGCCTCGACCGTGTGGTGGCCGAGGACACGCCCTCCCAGATGTGCTCGGCGCGCTGTGACAGGCAGAACTGCGCGCCGCGAGGACCGTGCAGCACCTTCCCCGCGCCCGCGTAGATCTGGCGGGTGACGAAGAACGGGATCAGGACGTCGGCCATCCGCGCGAACTCGCCCTGGCGGGCGACCAGGTAGTTCTCGTGGCAGCCGTAGGAGTTTCCGGCCGAGTCGGTGTTGTTCTTGAACAGGTAGACGTCCCCGGAGATGCCCTCCTCGTGGAGGCGCAGCTCGGCCGCCCCCAGCAGGGCCTCGAGGATCCGCTCGCCCGCCTTGTCGTGGGCCACGAGTTCCGTCACGGAGTCGCACTCGGGCGTCGCGTACTCGGGATGCGAGCCGACGTCGAGGTACAGCCGCGCCCCGTTCTCGAGGAAGACGTTGGAGGACCGGCCCCAGTGGACGACGCGCCGGAACAGGTAGCGGGCGACCTCGTCCGGCGAGAGGCGGCGCTGCCCGCGGAACGTGCACGTCACGCCGTACTCGTTCTCGAGTCCGAAGATCCGCCGCTCCACGATCCGAGTGTACGTGCGCGAGCTCAGCAGCCGGAGGTGGCGAGCGTGAAGGACACCACCTCGGCGCCGCCGGGCTCGAAGTCCAGGCAGCGGCTCGAGCCGAACCGGTCCGCCCACCGGGTCAGGATCGAAGAGAACTCGGTCGCGTCGGCCGTGGAGTCCCACGCCACTGCCAGCGCGACGACGTGTCGCGTGCCGGAGCGGAAGGATGCGTACGACCCGCCGTCCCAGCCCGCCGCGGCCCCGGCCGCCTCGTCCGGAGAAATGCTCGTCGACAGGTCGAGCATCTCCCGGAGGAACAGCTCCCCGATCTGACCGGTGGACTCCCCAGTGGTGCCGGGGGGGATTTCCGGAGGCTCGACGTCGCGGGCCCGGTCGCGGGTGAGGTAACGCTCCGGGTGGAGGACCTGTTCGGTGGTGGTCGGCGGATCGGTGTAGGCGCGATCCACGGCTCGCCAGCCGCCCAACTCGTGGAGCCGCTGGATGAACGTGTGCCCCTCGACGTAGGGGAAGGCCATGATGTCGACGAGAGCCGGCGGGACCTCCGCGATCGCGCCCAGGTCGCCGACCGCCTCGAGGCCGAGCGCGATGCCGTCTCCGACGCTCAGGTACTTCGCGCCCCAGAGCGCCATGGCCAGGGTGGCGTCCCCCTCGGCCACGGCGGTGCGGGCGGAGAGCTCGTCGTCGGGCTCTTCTCCCGTCAGGAACCGGGAGAGGTCGAAGTGCTGGTCGGTCACCGCATGCGTCAGCTCGTGGACGAGCGTCGTCTGGGCGAACGGCGTGAGTCGCTCCCCGTCGGAGGACTGCACCACGAGCCGCTTCGTCTCCGGATCGTAGAAGCCGACGACCGACCCCGCGCCGGCTTCGGTGAGGAGCTCCTGGAGGTCGGTTCCCTCCGGGATCATGCCCAGTGCGGCGAGCGTGTCGCCATCCGGGAGCCCCAGGCCGAAGTCCCCGGCGGCGACCGCCTCTCGAATCTCCTGCGCGACCTCCTCGCTCGTCAGGAACTCCGCCGTCACTGGTCGGCGGAACTCGAGCTCGCGGATCCCCTCGATCTCGGACTGGAGCGTGGCCAGGTCGACGGGCCCACGCGCGCGTTCGTCCCGCCGCTTCGCGTTGGCCATCGCGAGCAACGAAACGACCAGCGCCAGCAGCAGGCTGATCGCCAGAACGATCGGCCATCGACGACGCCGGGGTTGGGGGGCGTCGGGGAGCTCCACCTACGCGGGAGCCGGCGTCGTTTCGGGGATCTCCTCGTCGGGCAGGCGCCGGAACTTCCTTCGGCCGCGGTTGCGGTCCAGGACGGCGGCCTCGAGGTGCTCGGCCTCGACCGGACGCTCCTCGATGGTGGACACCGCCTCGACGCCCAACCGCAGCGCCTCGGCCAGCGACAGGTCGGGGGTGTAGCGGTCGGTCAGGAAGCCCGAGAGCTCCTCGGTGCGTCCCCCCATCGCCACGAAGCCGGTCTCGTCGCCGACCGAGCCGTCGAACAGGATGTGGAACAGCTCGTTGGTCGCGCTCGTCTCTCCCACCTCGGCCACGAGGATCTCGACCTCGTACGGCTTCATCTGCTGGGTGAAGATCGCCGAGAGGGCCTGGGAGTACGCGTTGGCGAGGGTCTTCGCGGTGACGTCCTCCCGGCCGTACGAGTAGCCGCGGACATCCGCGAGCTGGATCCCGGCGATGCGCAGGCTGTCGAACTCGCTGTACTTGCCCACCCCGGCGAATGCCAGGTGGTCGTAGATCTCGCTGATCTTGTGCAGCGTCGCGCTCGGGTTCTCGGCGATGAACAGGATCCCGTCGGCGTACTCGAGGGCGAGGACGGACTTGCCTCTGGAGATGCCCTTGCGGGCGTACTCCGAGCGGTCCTTCATGAGCTGCTCGGGCGGAACGTAGGGCTGGTAGGACATCAGTCGCGGGCTCCCTGATCGGCCCGCTCGGCCACGATCGCGTCGAAGGCGGCACGGATCTCCTCGACGGCGACCTCGGCGAACCCGCCGTCGGTCACCGTGACCACCTTCGGGTAGATGCCGCGGATCGGGTCGATGCCTCCCGTTGCCACGTCCTCCTGGGAGGCGTCGTAGAGCGCCTCGACGGCCGCCCGAACGGCCTCGGAGCGATCCAGCGAGGGCCGCCACCGCTTCTTCAGCGTGGCCTTGGCGTGCTGGCCGCCCGAGCCGGTGGCGTGGTAGTCGAACTCCTCCCACCGGCCCCCGGTGACGTCGTAGCGGAACAACCGGCCGTTGCCGCGGCGCAGGTCGTATCCGCCGAACAGCGGGACGACGACGAGCCCCTGCACGGCGTAGCCGAAGTTCTGCCGGATCATCATCGCCAGGCGGTTCGCCTTTCCTTCCAGGGACAGGCGGTCGCCCTCCACCTTCTCGTAGTGCTCGAGCTCGACCTGGAACAGGCGCACGATCTCGACGGCCTGGCCGGCCACCCCCGCGATCGCGATCGCGGAGTGCTCGTCCGCCGGGAAGACCTTCTCGATGCGCTCGTCGGCGATGGCGTAGCCCTCGGTCGCACGGCGGTCACCGGCCATCACGATGCCCTCGCCGAACCGCAGGGCGAGGATCGTGGTCGCGTGCGCGGTGAGCGGGAGCCCGTCGCCTCCCGCCGGTCCGGTGGGGAGGGCGGGGACCTGTCCGGCGCGGCGAAGGACGTCGCTGAACGAGGGGTTGGCGCCGAGAGGGAATCCCTCGCCGCCCCCGGGGAGCTGGATCACTCCCCGCCCTTCTGGACGTAGCTCTTGACGAACTCCTCGGCGTTCTCCTCGAGGACCGAGTCGATCTCCTCGAGGATGTCGTCCATCTCGCCCTTCAGCTTCTCGCCCTTGGCGGTGGCCTCGACCTGGCCGGCGTCCGCGCCGCCGTCGCCACCGCCCGGCTTCTGCGTCTGCTTCCGCTCCTGCTCTTGCGGCAACGCTGCCTCCTTCGTGTTCGGGGGGAGAAGTAGCCAGGATACCGCGGGCCGCGGTTGCGAACGCGCTCGTCGCTCAGGTGGTCTGGGTGAACGTGGCCGTGACGGTCTTGTCGGAGTCCATCACGAGCGTGCAGGTCAGGTTGGTTCCCGCGGAGGCGCAGTCGCCGCCCCACCCGGAGAACACCGAGCCGGTCCGCTTGCGGGCGCGCAGGACGACCGTGGCCCCGTCCGCGTAGACCTCGGTGCAGTCGCGGCCGCAGGAGATACCCGCCGGCTGGCTGGTCACCGAACCCCGGCCGTTCCCTACCCGCTGCACGGTCAGCGATCGCGGCGGATCGTCGGGAGGCCCGTTGATCGTCGTCGTGGTCTCGGCCGTGTTCGGACTGGGATCGGGGTCGTCCTCTCCCTCGTCCGAGTCGGCGGCCGCGTTCGCCACCGCCGCGCCCGGGGTCGCGGCCGTCGACTGCACGATGACGCGGGCCCGGTCACCCACGGAGACGTCTCCGAGTGCGCATGTGACGACGCCCCCGTCCTGATCGCACGTCCCTTGCGAGGGCGAGGCCGAGACGAACGTCACCTCCGGAGGCAGGGTCAGCGTGAGGTCCACGTCGGTCGCGTCGACGTCTCCAACGTTCGAGACCTGCGCCCCGTATGTGATCGTGTCGCCGACGTTCACGGGATCCGGCCGGTCACTGAGGATCAGCGCCAGGTCGGTGAACCCGGCGGCCGGAGCCTCGAACGCGCCGATGTCGCAGAACGACCCCTGGGGCCGAAGGACCCCTCGCTGGTCGGTCGCGGAACACGTGGCCCCGGCGGCGTCGATCGCCGGCGAGCCGTCGAGGAGCTCGTGCGTGAACGTGGGACCGGTATTGTCCTGAAGCGCTCCCAGGTCGGGATCGACCCCGGTGACGTTGCCCGTAGTGGTCCCGGTGAGCGTGCACCCGATGGTGTCCTCGATCAAGTTATGGCCGGTCGTCGAGGTGATCTCCCCGGCGCAATCCCCACCCGACGTGCTGTCGGAGACCAGCGACCGGTTCAGCGTGAACGTGCCCGACAGGTTGCCGCCCGTGGGCGCCCCGTTGCCGGCGATCGTCGAGTCGATGATCGACCACGTCCCGCCGCGAAACCCCCCGCCCTGGGTGGCCGCGGTGTTGCCGCTGATCGTGCTGTTCACGACGGTGGCCGGGTTGCCGGCGCAGGGCACGTCGATGCCGCCGCCACGTCCGTCGGCGGCGTTGGCCTGGTTGCCGCTGATGGTGCTCTCGGTGATGGTGACGCCGGTCATGCACCACAGCCGGATGCCTCCGCCCAGTCGCGCCCCGGAGTTCCCGGTCACCGAGCTGCGGAGCAGGGTGAGGGTGCCGCTCGATATGTTGATCCCGGCGCCGCCCTCCTCGGAGCTGGCGGAGGTGAAGACCTCGGTGTTGCCCGAGACGGTGCTGTCGGTGAGGCTGAGGGTTCCCGAGGCCTGAATCCCGGCTCCGCCATTCACCCCGCTGTTGTCGGATACGGTCGAGTCGATGAGGGTCGTGTTCGGACCCGCATGGATGCCGCCTCCGCGGTTCCCGTCGCTCGTCACGGTGTTCGACGTCACGACGGTTCGCTCGAGCGTCAGTGTGCTGTCGCTCCGGATCCCGCCACCCCCGAACAGCCCGGTGCTGCCGTCCCGAATGGTGAGGTCCTGGAACGTGGTCGCGGCACCGATGACCTGGAAGACGCGGTCCAGGTCGTTCGCGTCGACGATCGTCGTCGCCGCCCCGGCGCCCGCGATCGTGAGGACGTCCGTCACGTCGAGGTCGCCGGTCAGCGCGGCGTCCTCCCCGGCGCCGGCGATCGTGAGGTCGTAGGTGCCCGCCGGCAGGACGATCGTGTCGTCGCCATCCCCGGCGGGGCAGCCCGACACGGGGCCGTTGATGTTCGCGGCCCGGATGGCCTCCCGCAGCGAGCAGTCGCCGTCGGCGTTCAGCTCGTCGTCCGTGGTCGTGACGTCAATGGTGACGGCCCCCACGGTGCGCTCGTACGCGCCGATGTCGAAGAACGAGCCCTGCGGCCTGGAGACGCCCCGCTGGTCGGTGGCCGGCCCCGTCGAGCCGGCCGCGTCGATCGCCGGGGACCCCGTCAGCAGCGCATGCGTCAGCGTCGGCCCCCCGTTGTCGGTGAGGGCCCCGAGCAGCGGGTCGGCGCCGGTGACGTTGCCCGTCGTGTCCCCGGTGATCGTGCAGCTCCCGGGGTCCTCGATCAGGT
>JBBDTT010000007.1:0-2010 GCA_040904285.1 Actinomycetota bacterium | reverse complement strand
GGCTCCGGCCAGGTCCAGGTCATAGGTCCCGGCCGGCACGACGATGGTGTCCGCCCCGGATCCCGCCGCGCATTCGTCCGTCTGCGCGTCGGTGTTCGCGGCGACGATCGCCTCGCGGAGCGAGCAGTCGCCATCGCCGTTGAGCTCGTCGTCGGTCGTCGTGACGGTGATGGTGGTCGCGGCGAGCGACGCTGGGGCGCCCGGGAACAGCGTCATGAGGAGCGCGAGTGCCGGGGCGAGACGGAGCGCGCGGCCCGCCATCCCGGGTCGCCGAGCGTGCTTCCCGTGGGCCATGAAGGGACCTGTCGGAGCCGAGTATGCGCTGCCTCCCAAGGGGAGGCAAGGGGATCAGCCCTGGAGCGCGTCGACCAGGCTCGCGGCGTCCTCGCTGGCGTCGAGGAGGGGTTCGACGTGCTCGCGCGTGCCCTTGAAGGGCTCGCGCATCGGAACGCGCTGCAGCACGTCGCGGCCGGTGTCGAAGATGATCGAGTCCCAGCTGGCGGCGACGATCGAGTCGGGGAAGCGGCGGATGCATTCCCCCCGGAAGTACGCGCGGGTGTCCTCGGGCGGGGTGCTCACGGCGGCCGCGATCTCGGACTCCGCGACCAGGCGTTCGATCTGTCCGGTCTCGACCAGGCGATGGTACAGACCGTGGTCGCGGCGCACGTCGTGGTACTGCAGGTCGATCAGCCGGAGCTTGGAGTCGTCCCAGGCCAGGCCGTCGCGATCACGGTAGGACTGGAGCAGTCGGTACTTGGCCACCCAGTCGAGCTCGCGGTGCAGCGACAGCGGGTCCTCCTCCAGGGCGGAGACGATCGCTTCCCAACGGGACAGGACCTCGACGTTGTCCGGCGTCGGGTCGGACTCCTTCACGTAGGCCTTGGCGGCGTCCAGGAACTCCCACTGCAGCTCGATCGCCGACAGATGGCGGCCGTCGCGCAGGGCGACCGTCGCGCGGCACGTCGGGTCCCACGAGATCCGGTGGAGCGCGGCCACCGGATTCTCCAGCGAGAGATCCGGCACGGCGTCGTCCTCGATCATCTTCAGGACGATCGCCGTGGTCCCCACCTTCAGGTAGGTCGAGACCTCGGCCAGGTTCGCGTCGCCGATGATGCAGTGCAGCCGCCGGTACTTCTCGGGATCGGCGTGCGGCTCGTCGCGGGTGTTGATGATCGGGCGTTTCAGGGTGGTCTCCAGGCCGACCTCGGCCTCGAAGAAATCGGTCCGCTGGGAGATCTGGAAGGGAACCCCCTCGCCCTCGCCCCGCGAGCCCTCGGTGCCGACCTTGCCCGCGCCCGTGAACACCTGACGCGACACGAAGAACGGCGTGAGCCCGTGGACCACCTTCCCGAACGGGATCGTGCGGTCGACCAGGTAGTTCTCGTGGGTGCCGTAGGAGTTGCCCTTGCCGTCGGTGTTGTTCTTGTAGATCGACAGGCGCGCGCCGGGGGGCAGGTACTCCTGTACCTGGCGCAGCGACTCCTCGAGGATCCGCTCCCCCGCCTTGTCCCAGATCACCAGGTCCCGCGGCGTGGCGCACTCCGGCGTCGAGTATTCGGGGTGGGCGTGGTCGACGTAGTACCGCGCGCCGTTCGGGAGGATCACGTTGGCCAAGCCGAGGTCCTCCTCGACCGGGTGCCGGTCCTGGACGGGCTCGTAGCCTCGGGCGTCGCGGAGCGGCGATTCCTGCTCGTAGTCCCACCGGATGCGGCGGAGGTAGCCGGCGTAGGTGTTGATCAGCAGGGAGGACGACAGGACCGGATTGAAGTCCCCCGCGCCGGGCGCGGAGATGCCGAACTCGGTCTCGATGCCCATCGCCTTGGGGATCGCCATTGGTCGAGCCTACCGCGTGGGATCGGCGAGACGAAGCGCCCGGCTACAGGTACTGGCCGGCGTTGATGCGCTCGACCTGGCGGCCCTCGCCGCGGTGGTCGCCCAGGAGGGTGCGCACGTAGACGATGCGCTCGCCCTTCTTGCCGGAGATCCGCGCCCAGTCGTCGGGGTTCGTCG
>JBBDTT010000006.1:0-13126 GCA_040904285.1 Actinomycetota bacterium | reverse complement strand
GTACACTGTTCGCATGCTTCGTCTCCTGACCGCGGGCGAGTCGCACGGGCGCGGGCTGGTGGCCGTGCTGGAGGGGCTGCCCGCCGGCGTGCCGCTCACCCGCAAGGAGGTCGACGCCGAGCTGGCCCGGCGCCGGCACGGGTACGGCCGCGGCGGCCGGATGAAGGTCGAGCGCGACGTCACCACGGTCCTGGGCGGCGTGCGGTTCGGCCGCACGCTGGGAAGTCCCCTGGCCATCACGATCGAGAACGCCGAATGGGAGAAGTTCCGTGACCGCATGGACCCCGACGGCGCCGAGTCCACGGACGAGCGGCTCACCAGGCCCCGGCCGGGCCACGCGGACCTGGTCGGCATGCAGAAGTACGGCTTCGACGACGCGCGCAACGTCCTGGAGCGGGCCAGCGCCCGCGAGACGGCGGCGCGGGTGGCCGCGGGGGCGGCGTGCAAGGCGTTCCTGGGAGAGCTCGGGATCCACGTCCTGTCCCACGTCGTCGCGATCGGGACGGCGAAGGTGTCCCGTTCGGCGAGGATCCCCGCGCCGGGCGACCTCGACGCGATCGACGCCTCACCTGTCCGGTGCCTCGACTCCCGGGCCGAGGCGAGGATGGTCCAGGTCATCGACGCCGCCCGCCGCGCGCGCGACACACTGGGCGGGGTGTTCGAGGTCGTGGTCCACGGGGCCCCGGTGGGCCTCGGCTCGCACGTCCACTACGACCGCAAGCTCGACGCCTGCCTGGCCCTCGCCCTGATGAGCATCCAGGCGATCAAGGGGGTCGAGGTCGGCGACGGCTTCGCGACGGCGGCCCGGCCCGGGTCGAAGGCCCACGACGAGATCGAGTCCCGCAGGGGCGTGCTGGTCCGCCGGACGGGCCGGGCGGGCGGCATCGAGGGCGGCACGAGCACCGGCGAGCCGATCCGGGTTCGGGCGGCGATGAAGCCCCTCTCCACTCTGTCGAAGCCCCTCGCGACGGTCGACTACGCCACCGGCAAGCCCGCCGTGGCCATCAAGCAGCGCACCGACACCTGCGCGGTGCCGGCGGCCGGGGTGGTGGGAGAGTCCGCGGTCGCCCTGGTGATCGCCGGCGCCGTCCTCGAGAAGTTCGGCGGCGACTCCGTCGTGGAGACCCGCCGGAACCTCGACGCGTTCGTCGCCTCCCTGCGCGGTTCGTGAGGCCGAACGTGTACCTGGTGGGCATGCCCGGCTCGGGGAAGTCGACCGTCGGTCCGCTCGTCGCCGACCGGCTGGGGATGGCGTTCGTCGATCTGGACGACGTGATCCGGCGCGACACCGGCCGCACGATCGAGGCCATCTACGCCGAGGGCGGCGAGGAGGCGTTCCGCGACCTGGAGGAGGCCGCGCTGGCCGACGCCGTGCACACGGCCGGCACGGTGGTCGGGTGCGGCGGTGGCGCCGTGCTGCGCCCGGCGAACCGTGAGCGGCTGAAGGCCGCCGGCCGGGTCGTGTGGATCCGGGTTCCTGGCGAGGTGGCGGACGAGCGGGCCCGCCGGGACCCTCGGGGCCGCCCCATCGTGACGATGACGGACTCGCTGGTACCCGTAGCCGAGGCCCGGCGGCCGTTCTACGAGGAGGTCGCGACGGTCACGGTGGACGGGACGCTGCCGCCCGGCGAGGTCGCCGACGCCGTCGCGGAGGCGATGGCGTGAGAACGATCCCGGTCACGCCGGCGGGCGGGGCGTACGAGGTGCGCGTCGGCCGCGGGCTCCTCGGCTCGTCCCAGGACCTCCCCGAGCTTCCCGGGGCCGAGAAGGCGTTCCTGGTGGCGGACGCGAACGTCGCCGGGCTGTACGGCGAGGCGGCCGCGCGCGCGCTGGCCGGCGTCGGGCTTTCGACCGTGCCCCTCACGGTCCCGCCGGGGGAGGCCTCGAAGAGCCTGGACACCGCGCAGGTGCTGTATCAGCAGCTCTCGACCCAGGAGTGCCACCGCGACGATGTGGTCGTCGCGCTCGGGGGAGGCGTCGTGGGGGACCTGGCCGGCTTCGTGGCCGCCACCTACATGCGGGGCGTCCCGTTCATCCAGCTCCCCACCTCGCTCCTCGCCCAGGTCGATGCCTCGATCGGGGGCAAGGTCGGCGTGAACCTGCCCCGCGGGAAGAACCTCGTCGGCTCGTTCCACCAGCCCCGCAGGGTGATCACCGACGTGGACGCGCTCGCGACGCTCTCCGAGCGCGAGTTTCGCTCCGGCCTGGCCGAGGTGGCCAAGGTCGGGTTCGCGATCGACCCCTCGATCCTCCAGACGATCGAGACCGCCCTCGGCGACCTGGTCCAGCGCGACGCCGACCTCCTGGAGGACGTCGTGGCCCGGTGCGCGGCCGCCAAGGCCGGCATCGTCTCGGAGGACGAACGCGACCACGGGCGCCGGGCCTTCCTGAACTACGGACACACCCTCGGGCACGCGCTGGAGGGGATGGATGCCTACCGCGGGCGTTCGCACGGCGAGGCGGTGGCGGTGGGCATGGTGTTCGCGGCGCGGCTGGCGGCCGACCTGGGGATCGGGGACCCGGCCCTCGTGTCCCGGCATCTCCGCGCGCTCGCGTCCCTGGGCCTGCCCCACGGCGCCGAGGCCCTCGACCCGGAGCAGGTCCTGGAGGTCATGCGCATGGACAAGAAGTACCGGCAGGGCCTGCGCTTCGTCCTGCTCGAGGACGTGGGCCGGCCCCGGCTGGTGGAGGACGTCCCCGAGGCGGCGGTGGCCCGGGCGCTGGAGGCGATGCACGGATGAAGGCGCTCGTGCTGCTCGGCCCGAACCTCGGCGCGCTCGGGCGCCGCGACCCGGAGACCTACGGATCGGCGACGCTGGACGACATCCGCAGAGAGCTCGAGTCCTGGGCCGGCGAGCACGGCCACGAGGTCGAGGTGGCCCAGTCCGACCACGAGGGGGACCTGGTCGGCCGGCTGCTGTCCGCGAAGGACGACGGCTTCGGAGGGGTCGTCCTGAACCCCGGGGCCCTGACCCACTACTCCTACGCCGTGCGCGACGCCGTCGAGGCGGCGGGCGTGCCCGTCGTCGAGGTTCACCAGACCAACATCTACGCGCGCGAGAGCTTCCGGCAGCACTCGGTGATCACCGCGGTGTGCGCCGGCGCCGTCGTGGGCCTCGGGACCCGCGGGTATCATCTGGCGCTGGAGGCCCTCGCGTGGATCACTCGATAAGACGACGCCGTCTCGCCGAGCGCCTGGACGCCCTGGACGTCCAGGCGATCCTCGTCACGCGTCTGGTCAACGTCCGCTACCTGACCGGGTTCTCCGGCTCGAACGCGCAGCTGCTGCTGTCGGCCGACGACGCGCGGTTCTTCACCGACTTCCGCTACGCCGAGCAGTCCCGCCACGAGGTCCCCGACCTCGAGCGGACCGTCTACACGACGAGCTTCTTCGATCATCTGGGCCCCGGCTGCCTGGACCTCGGGGTGAGTCGGATCGGGTTCGAGGCGGCCGGCGTCACGTACCAGTTCTTCCAGGACCTGAACGAGCGCACGACGGGTCTGGAGTTCACGCCCGTGGGGCCGGAGGTCGAGCAGCTCCGCTGGATCAAGGACGCCGAGGAGCTCGCGTTGATCCGCCGGGCCCAGGCCGTCACCGACGAGGGCTTCGAGAAGGTCGCCGGCAAGCTCGTGGAGGGGATGACCGAGCGCGACCTGGCCATCGAGCTCGAGTTCGCCATGCGCCAGGCCGGCGGGGACGGGCTCGCCTTCGACACCATCGCCGCCTTCGGTGAGAACGCCGCCGAGCCGCACCATGCCCCCACCACCCGCCAGCTCCGCCGGGGCGACGTCGTCGAGCTCGACTTCGGCGCGCTCGTGGACGGCTACCACTCGGACATGACCCGGACCGTCGCGTTCGGCGAGCCCCGCGCGGAGATCCGGGAGATCTACGAGATCGTGCGCGCCGCGCAGCAAGCCGGGATCGACGCGGTCCGCGCCGGCGTGGACGGCCAGGACGCCGACGCCGCCTCGCGCAAGGTCATCGAGGACGCCGGCTACGGCGATCGGTTCGGGCACTCGCTGGGCCATGGGGTCGGCCTGGAGATCCACGAGGGGCCCTCGCTCCGGCGCGCCACCAGCGAGATCGTCCCGGCCGGCGCGGTCGTCACCGTCGAGCCCGGCATCTATCTCCCGGGGATCGGCGGCGTGCGTATCGAGGACATGGTCGAGGTCACCGAGGACGGCTGCATCCCCATGCCCTCGACGACCAAGGACCTGCTGGTCCTGTGAGGAAGAACCCGTGAGCGTCTCGACCAACGACCTGAAGCGGGGGATGACCCTCGACCTCGACGGGACCCTGTACCAGGTCCTCGAGTTCCAGCATCACAAGCCCGGCAAGGGCGGCGCCGTCGTCCGGACGAAGCTCCGCAACGTCAAGACCGGCGCGGTGACCGACAAGACCTTCAACGCCGACGAGAAGGTCGGCATGGCCCGCGTCGACCGCAGCGAGATGCAGTACCTGTACCGCGAGGGCGGCGACCTGGTGTTCATGGACAACACGACGTACGAGCAGCACCACGTCCCCGCCGGGGCCGTCGGGGACGCCGTCAACTACCTGGTCGAGGGGATGATGGCGCTCGTCGCGATGCACGGGGCCGCGGTCCTCGGGGTCGAGCTCCCCGCCTCGGTGGTCCTGCGCGTGAAGGACGCGGACCCGGGCGTGAAGGGGAACACGGCGAGCGGCGCCACGAAGCCGGCCATCCTCGAGACGGGACTCACCGTCCAGGTCCCGCTGTTCGTCGAGCCGGGCGACGCGGTGAAGGTCGACACGCGGACCGGCGATTACCTCACCCGCGAGAAGTAGGCACATGTCGTCGCGGCGGATGGCGCGGCGCCGGGCGATCGACGTCCTGTACCAGGCCGACGTGACCGAGCGAGGCCCGGGCGAGGTCCTGGCCGAGCGCGACGCCCTCCAGCGCACCGCGCCCGAGTACACCCACGAGCTCGTCCGGGGTGTCGTGGAGCGGGTGGCGGAGATCGACCGGCTCCTCGGCGAGCACGCCGAGGGGTGGACGGTGGCGCGGATGCCGGCGGTCGACCGGGCGATCCTGCGTCTGGCGGCCTACGAGATCCTGTATCGCGACGACGTGCCCGACGCCGTCGCGATCAACGAGGCGGTCGAGGCCGCGAAGGAGCTCTCGACGGAGGCGTCGCGGGGGTTCGTGAACGGCCTGCTCGGCAAGATCGCGCAGCGCGAGGAAGAGACCGCGTAGCCGGCGCTACTCGGGCGAGACCGGCTTCGGTTTCGACTTCGAGGGCGCCTCGTCCGGCTCCTCGTCGTCGTCGACCGCCCCTTCCTTCATCCCGGCCTTGAACTCCTTCGAGGAGCGCCCCAGCGAGCGTGCCAGCTCGGGCAGCTTGCGCGCCCCGAACAGCAACACGATCGCGAGCACGATCAGGATGATCTCTGGGGGACCGATGGCTGCCAGCATGGAGCACTCCTCGGAGGGTCGAGACCAAGCGTACACCCGGCGGGCGTCTCCGAAACGCGGCTTCGGGCAGGAATCGGTGCCGCGCGGCCGAAGTGAGTCGAGAGCCCGGAGGCCCGCGTGAGATCGCCCCACCTGCACACGGCACCCGTGGTTTACCGGCCGAGGGAATGATCACCATCCGAGCGATCGATCGCGCGGGCAACATCCAGGCTCCCAACACGACGGCCAGTCTGGAGAGATCGTGAGCGTCTGAAGTTGGGAATCAAACGCCTCCCGACCCGATCGCGCACGACAAGGCTGACATGACGTGACCATGGGACCGAAGGACGCCACCCTTTGCGAGAACCGGACCGCGACGGCATGGACGTGGGCGGGGCGGTCAGGCGTGTCGCCGCTCTGGCCTTCCTGGTGTGGGTCTACTCTCGAATCTTCGAGTTCGAGGCGCCTGACTATCTGGTGTGGTCCGCCGGATGCGTCCTCCTTGCAAGCGGGGCGCTGATCATCCTGTTCAGCGGCAGGTCCGCGCAGCGCTTCGCGGAGAAGCACCGGGAAAGAAGCCTGAGCTACCCGCGTTGGTATCGGCACCCGCCCGGGAGGTGGCTGACGGGCGTGCCCTTCCACCAGGTGGCTTCGATCACTACGGGCTGCTCGTGCCTGCTAGGTGGCCTCGCCGTCGTGCTCGATGGCGCGAACGTTCTATACTTCGGCTGACCCTTTAAGTCCGGTCCCGTGAGGCCGGGAAGGGAGGAGGCAGACGTGCTGGAAACGGTGTGCGCTCGAGCCTGGGGCTCGGGCGTTTCCTTTTGAGCACCACCGCGTCCCGCCTGATGGATCAGGCGGAGGTCCGCCGGGCGGTGACCCGGATCGCGCACGAGGTCATCGAGCGCAACAAGGGCTCGGCCGAGGTCGTCCTGGTCGGCATCGCCGCCCGTGGCGACGACCTGGCCCGGCGGCTGGCCACCGAGATCGAGCGCATCGAGGGGCACGAGGTCCCGGTCGGGACCCTCGACATCACCTTCTACCGCGACGACATCGGGATGCGCGCCGAGGCCCCCGAGGTCCACGAGACCCGCATCGGGTTCGACGTGACCGGCAAGACCGTGGTCGTGGTCGATGACGTCCTGTTCACCGGCCGCACGATCCGGGCGGCGCTCGACGCGCTGGTCGACTTCGGCCGGCCGCGGGCCATCCAGCTGGCGGTCCTGGTCGACCGGGGCCACAGGGAGCTGCCGATCCGCGCCGACTACGTCGGCAAGAACGTTCCGACACGGGCCGACGAGCGGGTCCGGGTCCATACCACCGAGACCGACGGCGAGGACGCCGTGGACGTGGGGGGTACCGAGTGAAGAACCACCTGCTGTCGATCAGCCAGCTGTCGGTCGAGGACGTCACCCGCATCCTCGACACCGCGGACTCCTTCCGCGAGGTGGGCACCCGGGTGATCAAGAAGGTCCCCGCCCTGCGCGGCCGGACGGTCGTGAACCTGTTCTTCGAGAACTCCACGCGCACCCGGATCTCGTTCGAGCTCGCCGCGAAGCGCCTCTCGGCCGACGTCATCAACTTCACGACGAGCGGCTCGAGCGTGTCGAAGGGCGAGTCCCTGAAGGACACGGCCCTGACCCTCGAGGCGATGGGCGCAGACGCGATCGTGATCCGCCACGGCTCGAGCGGAGCGCCGTACACGCTCACCAAGTGGGTCAACGCGAGCGTCCTGAACGCCGGCGACGGGACCCACGAGCACCCCACCCAGGCGCTGCTGGACCTGTACACGATCCGGGAGCACTTCCCGAACTTCGAGGGCCTCCGCGTGGCGATCGTGGGCGACATCATGCACTCGCGCGTGGCCCGCTCCGGCACGCAGGCCCTCGCCAAGATGGGGGCGCAGGTGACCCTGGTCGCGCCGCCCACCCTGATCCCGCCCGAGGCCCAGGCGTGGGGCGCCGAGGTGTCCTACGAGCTCGACCCGGTCCTGCCCAAGCTCGACGTCTGCTACATGCTCCGCGTCCAGAAGGAGCGCCAGCGCACGCAGCTGTTCCCGAGCGTCCGGGAGTACTCACGGCGGTGGGGGCTGACCCGGCAGCGGGTCGAGCAGCTCCCCGAGCACGCCCTGGTCATGCACCCCGGGCCGATGAACCGCGGCGTCGAGATCGACTCCGACGTGGCCGACCTGCCCCGGGCCCTCATCACCGACCAGGTCACGAACGGGATCGCCGTGCGGATGGCCCTGCTGTACCTGATCCTCGGCGGCAACGCCGACGCCGAGCCCGACGGAGGTGACGCGTGAAGGTCCTCTTCCGCGGCGCCCGGGTGATCGATCCCGCGACCGGCCGCGACGAGACGACCGATGTGCTGGTCGAGGACGAGACGGTCGCGGGCCTCGGCCCCGACACGGACGCGAAGGGCGCCGACGTCGTCGACGCGGACGGCCTGGTGCTGGCCCCGGGGTTCGTGGACCTGCACAGCCACCTGCGCGAGCCCGGGCGCGAGGACGCCGAGACGATCGAGACCGGCTCGCGGGCCGCCGCGATCGGCGGCTACACGGCCCTGTGCGCGATGCCGAACACCGACCCGGTCGCCGACAACGCGGCGGTGATCATGGAGGTCCGGAACCTGGCGGACAAGGCGGGCCTGGTCGACGTCTCACCCGCCGGCGCGATCACGAAGGGCCTCGAGGGCGAGACGATCGCCGAGCTCGGCGAGATGGCGGAGCTCGGCGTGCGGCTGTTCACCGACGACCACAACTGCGTGCGGTCGGCGCTGGTCATGCGCACCGCCCTGGAGTACGCGAAGGCCTTCGACGTGGTCCTGTCCCAGCACGCCCAGGAGGAGACCCTGTCCGAGGGCTGGCAGATGCACGAGGGCTACTACAGCTCGCTGCTCGGGTTGAAGGGGACTCCCGGCGAGGCCGAGTCGATCATCGTGGCCCGGGACCTGCAGCTCGCGGCGCTGACCGGCGGCCGCATCCACTTCACCCACGTCTCGGCGGCGGCGTCGACGCGCCTGATCGGGGCCGCGCGCGACGACGGGCGGGTCAGCGCCGACGTGACGCCGCACCACCTCACGTTCGTGGACGAGGACCTCCAGTCCTACGACACGAACCTGCGGTTCAACCCGCCCCCCCGCGGTGCGGACGATCGCGACGCGCTGCGGATGGCCCTCGCGGACGGGACGATCGACGCGGTCGCCACCGATCATGCCCCGCACGCCGTCGAGGACAAGGAGGTCGAGTACGACCAGGCCCGGCCGGGGACGACCGGGCTGGAGACGGCGCTCGGCGCCACGGCGACGGCCCTGGGGGACTCGATCGACCTCCTCGGGCTCGTCCGCGCGCTGTCCACGAATCCGGCGCGCATCCTGGGGCTCGCCGACCACGGCGGGCCGATCGAGCCGGGACGTCCGGCCAACCTCGTCCTGTTCGATCCCGCCGGCACGTGGACCGTGGGGGAGCGGCCGTTCGCCTCGAAGTCGCGGAACTCCGCGTTCCTCGGGCGGACCCTGACCGGCCGCGTCGTGCACACCCTGCTCCGGGGCCGGTTCACCGTCCGCGACGGCGAGGGCACGTGGTGAGCGCGCGGGAGGCCCTCCTGGTCCTGGAGGACGGCACGTCCTTCCGGGGCCGGTCGTTCGGCGCCGCCGGGGAGACCTTCGGCGAGGCCGTGTTCAACACCGGCATGACCGGCTACCAGGAGGTGCTCACGGACCCGAGCTACGCCTGGCAGATCGTGACGATGACCGCGCCACAGATCGGCAACTACGGCGTCAACGCCGAGGACGCGGAGTCGGGGCGGGTCCAGGTCGCCGGGTTCGTCGTCCGCGAGGCGTCCCGCCGGGTCAGCAACTGGCGGGCCGAGCGTTCGCTGGGCGAGGAGCTGGAGGCCGCGAACGTCGTCGGCATCGAGGGCATCGACACCCGCCGGCTGGTCCTGCACATCCGCACCGCCGGCGCCATGCGGGCCGGCATCTCCACCGAGGACCTCGACCCGCGCTCCCTGGGCGACCGGGTCCGGGAGCAGCCCGGGATGGACGGCGCCGACCTCGCCCGGTCGGTGTCCACGCCCGAGGCCTACGCGGCCCGGGACGTGGTCGGGGAGGCCGTGGCCCAGGGCGGCGAGACGTATCGCGTCGCCGCGTACGACTTCGGCATCAAGCGCAACATCCTGCGGCGCCTGGCGGCGAACGGGATCGACGCCGACGTCTACCCGGCCGAGACGCCGCCGCAGACGATCCTCGACCAGGGGTACGACGGCGTGTTCCTGTCGAACGGCCCGGGGGACCCGGCGGCGACCCGCTACGGGATCGAGGCCATCAAGGGCCTCCTGGGCAAGGTCCCCGTGTTCGGGATCTGCCTGGGGCATCAGCTGCTCGGCCTCGCTCTGGGCGGACGGTCGTACAAGCTGAAGTTCGGGCACCGGGGCGCGAACCAGCCGGTCCTGAACGAGGACACCAAGGTCGTGGAGATCACCAGCCACAACCACGGGTTCGCGGTCGACCCGCGCTCGCTCGAGGCCGGCACCGACTTCGGCGGCGTGGTGCTCAGCCACTGGAACCTGAACGACCGCACGCTGGAGGGGCTTCGGTGCCTGGACGTCCCGGCGTTCAGCGTCCAGTACCACCCCGAGGCCGCACCCGGCCCCCACGACAGCCGGTACCTGTTCGACCGGTTCCGCGACCTGATGCGAGACAACTGACATGCCGAGGCGCACCGACATCGAGTCGATCATGGTCATCGGGTCCGGTCCGATCGTGATCGGGCAGGCGTGCGAGTTCGACTACTCCGGGACGCAGGCGTGCAAGGCGCTGCTGGCCGAAGGGTTCCGCGTGATCCTGGTCAACTCGAACCCGGCGACGATCATGACGGACCCCGAGTTCGCGACCCGGACCTACGTCGAGCCCCTCACGGTCGAATCCATCGCGCAGATCATCGAGATCGAGAAGCCCGACGCGCTGCTCCCGACGCTGGGCGGGCAGACCGCGCTGAACCTCGCCGTGGCCCTGGCCGAGGAGGGAGTGCTCGAGAAGCACGGCGTCGAGCTCATCGGGGCGGGCCTGGAGGCCATCCAGCGCGCGGAGGACCGGCGCAAGTTCGCCGAGACGATGATCGCGGCCGGGCTGCCGCTCCCCGAGAGCGGCTTCGCTCACTCGGTCGAGGAGGCGCTGGAGGTGGCAGAGACCGTCGGCTACCCCGTGATGATCCGCCCGAGCTTCATCCTGGGCGGCGGCGGCACCGGCATCGCTCGCGACCCCGAGGACCTGCGCCGGGCGGCCGCCGAGGGGGTCACGGCCAGCCCGATCGGGGAGGTCCTGGTCGAGCAGTCCGTCGAGGGCTGGAAGGAGTTCGAGCTGGAGGTCATGCGCGACGCCGCGGACAACGCGGTGGTGATCTGCTCGATCGAGAACGTCGACCCGATGGGGGTCCACACGGGCGACTCCATCACGGTGGCCCCGGCGATGACCCTCACCGACCGTGAGTACCAGCAGATGCGCGACCACGCGCTGGCGTGCATCCGGGCCATCGGCGTCGACACGGGGGGCTCGAACATCCAGTTCGCGGTGAACCCGGACGACGGGCGGATGGTGCTGATCGAGATGAACCCACGGGTCAGCCGCTCGAGCGCGCTGGCCTCGAAGGCCACCGGCTTCCCGATCGCCAAGATCGCCGCGCTCCTCGCGGTCGGGTATCGCCTGGACGAGGTCACGAACGACATCACGGGGGTGACCCCCGCCGCCTTCGAGCCGACCCTCGACTACGTCGTCGTGAAGATCCCCCGGTGGGCGTTCGAGAAGTTCGCCGACGCCGACCGGACCCTGACCACGAAGATGAAGTCGGTCGGAGAGGTCATGGCCATCGGCCGCACCTTCCGGGAGGCCTTCGGCAAGGCCCTTCGCTCCCTGGAGCGCGCCGGGGCCGACCTCGCCTCCGACGAGCTCGGCCCGCTGGCCGTGCCCACCCCGGAGGAGGTCTCCACCCCGACCGAGAACCGCCTGGCGTTCGTCGAGGCCGCCCTCCGCTCGGGCCAGACCATCCAGGAGGTCGCGGCGGCGACCCGCATCGACCCGTGGTTCATCGACCAGATCGCCCAGATCGGCGAGGCCGCCGACGCCGTCGCCGCCAGGCGTCGCCTGTCGCACCTGGATGCGGACGGCCTGCGCGAGGCGAAGCGGGCGGGCCTGTCCGACCGCCGCATCGCGAAGCTCCTGGCCACGACCGAGCAGGAGGTCCGCGCGGCCCGCCGGGCGGCGGGCGTCCGGCCGGTGTTCAAGACCGTCGACACGTGCGCGGGGGAGTTCGAGGCCCGCACGCCCTACTACTACTCCGCCTACGAGGACGACACCGAGGTCCGTCCCGCAGAGCGTCCCCGCGTGGTCATCCTCGGGGCCGGCCCCAACCGCATCGGCCAGGGCATCGAGTTCGACTACGCCTGCGTGCACGCGGCCTTCGCGCTGAAGGCGGCCGGGTACGAGGCCGTGATGGTGAACTGCAACCCCGAGACGGTCTCGACCGACTACGACACCGCCGACCGCCTGTATTTCGAGCCTCTGACGGTGGAGGACGTGCTGGCGGTCTGCGAGGCCGAGGACCCGATCGGCGTGATCGTCCAGCTCGGCGGCCAGACCCCGCTGAAGCTCGCCCACGCCCTCGAGGCCGAGGGCTACCCCGTGCTGGGGACCAGCCCGGAGTCGATCGACCTGGCGGAGGACCGGGGGAAGTTCGGCGCCCTGCTGGCCCGCCTGGAGATCCCCGCGCCGGCCCACGGCGAGGCCCGCACGGTCGAGGAGGCCCGCGCCGTGGCGAACCGTGTGGGCTACCCCGTGATGGTCCGGCCCAGCTACGTCCTCGGTGGCCGGGCCATGGAGATCGTCTACACCGACGAGGAGCTCGCGCAGTACGTCGAGACCGCCACCGCCGTGGCCCCGGAGCACCCCATCCTTATCGACCGCTTCCTGGAGGCGGCCATCGAGATCGACGTCGACGCCGTGTCCGACGGCGACAGGCTGTACGTGGGGGCGGTCATGGAGCACATCGAGGAGGCGGGGGTCCACTCCGGCGACTCGAGCTGCCTGATCCCGCCCATCACCCTGTCGGACGACGCCCTCGACGAGATCGAGGAGGCGACGCGCACGATCGCGCAGGCCCTGAACGTGGTGGGCGTCATCAACATCCAGTTCGCGGTCAAGGGCGAACGGGCCATGGTCCTGGAGGCGAACCCGCGCGCGTCCCGGACGATCCCGTTCGTCAGCAAGGCCACGGGCGTGGCCCTGGCCAAGGTCGCCGCCCGGGTGATGCTCGGCGAGAAGATCGACGCGCTGGTCGCGGAGGGAGTGCTCCCCTCGGACCCGCTGCGGTACCGCCACCTGCCGCACGTCGCCGTGAAGGCCGCCGTGCTGCCGTTCGGACGGTTCCCCGGCGTCGACACGATCCTGGGTCCCGAGATGAAGTCCACGGGCGAGGTGATGGGGATCGACCACGACCTGGGCTCCGCGCTGGCGAAGGCCCAGGCGGGGACCGGCGCCGCCCTCCCCACGCGGGGAACGGTGTTCGTGAGCGTCTCGGACCGGGACAAGCGCTCGATCCTGTTCCCCGCCAAGCGGCTGGCCGACCTCGGGTTCCGGATCCTGGCCACCCGGGGGACCGCGAGCGTCCTGGCCCGGAGCGGCGTGCCGGTCGAGGTCGTGCCCAAGATCGCCGAGGGGCA
>JBBDTT010000005.1:767-13163 GCA_040904285.1 Actinomycetota bacterium | reverse complement strand
GACACCCTCGGCGGCGCCGTCGAGGTCGCCCGCCAGCTTCCCGGGGACCTCGGCACGGCGCTGCTGGGCGCCGCGCGCGACGCGTTCGTGACCGGGATGCACGTCGCGGCCGCCATCAGCGCGGCCGTCGGCGCTGGGGATCGGCATCCTCGCCGTGGTCATGCTCCGCAAGGTCAAGGCGAGGCCCGGGTCACAGGCCGAGGCCGGGACCGTAGGTATCCCCGAGGCCGCCGACGACGAGCAGCCGCGCGGCTGAGCGGGGCGTGGAGTTCGAGCTCGCGTTCTCCTCGACATCGACGTGCGCCGATCGCCGGAGCGATCCTCACCTCGGCCTGGGCACTGATGACGGCACGCAAAGTGGGAGTGCCGCGCCCAAGAGGCGAAACGCCGATCAGGTCACATGCGCGCGCTCCGCATTGAGTCGATCGATCCACGCGCGGCCGATCTCGCGGCTCGTGCAGATCTCCAGGGCGGAGTCGAACTTGGCGACGGCCGAGGGAGCGTCGCCCTGCTCCGACAGCGCGCGTCCCCACATGAACAGGGTCTCTGCCTCCTCGAAGGGCAGGCCATGCCGCCTGAACACCTCGATCGCCTCCCTGAAGGCCGCTTCCCCCTCGGCGAGCCGGTTCTGAGCGGCACGCGTCGCCCCCCGCGCCATCGAGACGAACCCGAGATACCCTCCCCAGCCGTTGCCCTGGACGAGGAGCTCGTCGCAGGCGTCGAGGTTTCGTTCGGCGTCGCCCACGCGCCCTTCGGCGGCGTCGAGCATCGCGAGCCGGGAGTGGATCTCGTAGCGGTCGGCCAGGCACCGAACTCCCGCGAGACGCAGGGCCTCCTCGTGGCTGCGGCGCGCCGCCTCCAGGTCTCCGCGGGCGGCCTGAAGAACGCCGAGCACCAACGAAGTGCTCGGGACGTAGATGAACATGTTGCCCTGTTCGCGGATGACGGCGAGCTTCCGAGCCGTGTACGCCTCTGCCTGATCGAACGAATCCGCGAACCACCGGCCGGCGAACCCGACGTACATGGAGAGCTCGCCCTCATCGAACACCAGCGATCGCGCATCGCGGATGTCTCCCGCCATCGCCAAAGCCGCACCCTGCACGATCTCCAGGCTCCGGCGGGCCGTCGTGGCCTGCGCCTGACGCGGCTTCTCGAGCTCGCGCCCGACGAGACGAACCACCGTTCGCGGCTCCCGCGTGTAGAACGCCGCCCTGATCCAGGACGACGCGAATCCGGCGAGGACGTTGTCCAGACGATCGGCCACCTCCCAGGCCTCGTCGAGCAGCGCGTCGAACTCCTCCAGCCTGCCGGCCGAACCTTGGGCCCACGCCTCGAAGCACGCCCCGGTGGCCCAGATGGTTTCGCTGCCGAGCTCGCGGCCGATGTCCATCGCGCGGCGGGCCGCCTCCGACGCGGGGTCGATGTCGTGTCCCCAGATCTGTGCGGCTGCGAAGCCCAACGCCAGCGGTCCGGCGAGGCGGGAATCGGGGGATCGCGCCACCGTCTGCTCGGCGGCGCGGAGGTGCTCGAGCGCCCGAGGGATGTCCAGGGTATCGAGGTAGGTGGCCAGGCCTCGCCCGAGCTTGATGCGCACACGGGCCACCTTCGTCTCGTCGCCTCCGGCGGCGTACGCGCGCAGCGCGGTCTCGTAGTGGTCGAAGCTGCGCTCGTACTCGAGGCCCGCCACGTACCGCATGTCTCCGAGCCGCTCGTGCAGCCGAGCGCGATCGCCCTCCCCCACACCGTAGTCGTCGATCAGCTCGAGAGCGGCCTCACCGTGCGCGATCCCCTCCTCGAAGGCGAACACGGCCGACGCCGCCTCCATCGCCCGGATCGAGTAGTCGACGGCCTTCTCCGGATCGGCCGCTGCGCCCGCCTCGCGCATGTGGCGGGCGAGCGAGGTCACGTACGGGTCGATGGCGTTCGCGTGGACCGCCTCGATCGCCGCGGCCGCCTTCAGGTGGATCCGTTGCTTTCGGGCGAGCGAGAGCTCCTCATACAGCGCCTGCTGGACGAGCGCGTGGGAGAACGAGCACGAGGCGTGGGATCGTGCGGGGACCTCGCGGACGAGCCCGACCTGCAGCGCCTCCTCGACGGCCGCCAGAACCTCGTCCGGGTCGAGCTCCAGCACGCGGGTGAGGATGTCGATCTCGAAGTCGCGTCCCAGCACCGACGCGGCGCCCAGCGCGCGGTTGCAGGAATCGGACAGCCGCGAGAGGCGCCGGCCGATCGCCTCGACGATCCCCTCCGGGATACCGAGCTCCTCCACGCGTGCATCCAGCACCCAGCGACCGTCCCGGAGCGACAGGCGCCCCGTTTCCACCAGGTTTCCGAGGATCTGCTCGATGAAGAAAGGGTTTCCCTCCGTGGTCTGCTGCAGCGCGCGCGCCAGGGCCCGCCCCGTCCCGCCGATCTCGTGGGCGGCGACGCCCGTGAGGAGCGCGAGGATCTCCTCCTCGGCCAGCCCCTGAAGCGCGATCCGTTCGAAGCCGCCCTCGCGACGGAAGTCGACGAGGGCTTCCGCCAGGGGTCGGGTCCGGGATAGATCCGTCTCACGGTACGTCCCGATGATCACGATCGGCGAGGCGCTCCGGGTACGGAGGACATGTTGGAGGAGTTGCAGCGTCGGTCGGTCGGCCCAGTGCAGATCGTCGAGGAACAGCACCACGGGCGTGGCGCTTGCCACGTACTCCAGCGCCGATGCCACCGCCTCGAAGAACCGGTAGCGGGCGACCTCGGCGTCCTCCGAAGGCAACGGCTTCGATGCGGCGGCGAGCTCGCTGACGAGGGGGGCGAGGTAATCAGCACCGGGGACTCGCGCCCGCTGCGGTGGGGGGAGCGTGCTCGCCCAGCGGCGCAGCGCCTCGACGAACGGCTGGTACGGCAACAACGGCTCTTCGTCGGAGCGCCCGTACAGGACGGTGGCACCGTCCTCGTAGGACGCGAGCGCGAACTGCGCGCAGAGCCGTGTCTTGCCGATGCCCGGTTCTCCGGCGATGAAGATCGCGCGGAGCCCTCCCCCTGCCGTCACCTCCTTCAACCGCGTCCGGAGCCGGCCGAGCTCCAGCTCCCGGCCGACGAACGGCGCGTCGGGCTGAGGCGCGATGGCCTCCGGTAGCGGCGGTCGCGAGGGAGCCTCCTCGGCTCCGAGATCCGGCCCCTCCTGCGCCTCATTCGTGATCTCGAAAACATGCTCGGGACGGGCCATGCCGCGGAGGGATCGCTCCCCCAGGTCCACGAGCATCGCGCCCGACGGCAACGCGTCCCGAACGAGCTCGGCGACGACGTGCGACAGCAGCAACTGTCCTCCGCGGGCGACCGAGCGGATCCGCGCCGCGCGGTTGACGGCGGGCCCGAAGTAGTCGCCGTCGCGTTCGTGCGCCTCACCCGTGTGGATGGCGATCCGGACCCGAAGGGGCAGTCCCTGCCGCCAGTCCTCTCCCTCGAGCTCCTTGGACAGGCCCACGCCCGCAGCGATGGCGTCGCTCGCGCGGCGAAACACCGACAGGGTCGCGTCGCCCTCGCCCTTCGACTTGATCGGATGGCCCCGATGCTCCGCGATGACGCGCTCGATCGTCCGATCGTGGAGCTCGAGGATCGCGGGCATGGCCTGAGGGTTCTCCTCCCACAGCTGCGTGGACGACTCGATATCGGTCAGGAGGAACGTGACGACACCGCTGGGCAGCTCCTGCTCCATGGACGAAGTCTGACGAATCGCCCGGCCATACGCACCGATGCACGAGTGCTCAATCGAAACGCCCTCCGGTCCGTGGGACCGGAGGGCGTTCGCCTGGTGGAGGTGGCGGGGTTCGAACCCGCGTCCTCGGGCGACCCCCCGGGGCTTCTACGAGCGTAGCCTGCGCTTGTTCTCGACCGGCGGAGCGCCGCAGGCGGCCGACCGCCGGTCCAGTCTCACTTCGATGTCCCGGTCCGGCCGTGAGACGCAACCGGCCCGGTGAGCCTGCTGGCGACGTTCGATCCGGAGCGGCAGGCGCGGCTCCGGCGAACGGCTGCCTTTAGTTAGGCAGCGAGCGCGTAGTTATCGGCGCTTCAATTTGTGCCACCTGTTTAACGACGCATGCGGCGACGTCGGCTCGCTTCTCCCGGGAAGTAAACGACCGAGTCGAAGCCAATTCACCCCCAGGTGCTGCCCCCCGAGTATACGACCGCCCGGAGGTCTCAGCCCCTGGCGACGATCTGCGCCACGTGCAGGATCACCATCCTCCCGAGGAGCGACTCGCTGTCGATCGTGTCGGGGTCGGCGGCGGCCAGCACTCCGCGAGCGATGAACGTGAACTCGCCGAAGGCGGGCTCCAGCTCCGTCAGGTCGAACATGGCCACCGCGGAGCCCGCGAACAAGAACTCCTCGGTCGTCCCGAGGACCCGCCCGTCCGCGTCGCGGACCTCGACCGGCCACTCCATCAGGTTCGCGCCCAGGGTCTGGAAGGACGGGTGCCCGATGCTCACCTTGAGGTGCGTGGTGCCCGCGGGAACCTCGGCCACGAAGGACCGTTGGTCGCTCCCTCCCACGGCGACGGGAGGCGCGTCGTACGTCCAGAAGTCCGAGCGGCGCACGACCTGGCCGCTCGCCCGCAGCACCCGAGCGTCCGCAGCTCGCTGGCCCTGCGCGATCGCGCTCGCCCAGTCACGCCGCTTCACCAGGGCGACGGCGCGGGCCAGGTCGACCCGGCCGTACCCGGCCTGCCAGAACGGGGCGCGGCTGGTCGTTTCGAAGTTCATCACCGGGCGCGCGGTGGCGTTCAGGGCCCGTCGGACCTGCTCCGGGCTCAGCCGGGGGTTCGCCTGCAGCAGCACGGCGGCCGCGCCGGCGACGTGGGGCGAGGACATGCTGGTCCCCGAGACGCTCGTGTTCTCACCCGGGGGACAGGGCCCGACCGCGGTCCCGGCGGTGTCGCACGACGACGAGATGTCGGTTCCCGGCGCGGTCAGGTCCGGGTGGTAGATGCCGACCCGGTTGCCGACGAAGCCGGTGTGTCCTCCGGCGCCGATCCCGACCGGCCGGGAGTTGTCGTGTGTCAGCCCGTTCGAGGACGAGTCGGCGCGGTGGAACTCCACGTCCATGTTGGCGATCGAGCTGACCCATGGCGCCAGCGAGAACGGATTGAGGCTCATCTCGCCGTTCTCGTAGCCGGAGTTGCCCGCGGAGAACACCACGAACACGCCGAGGTCGGCGACCGCCTTCGTGGCGGTGTGCACCGGGTCGCGGGGGTCGAACTGGCGGTAGGAGTTCCCCCACGAGTTGTTGATGACGTCGACGCCCCACAGGTCGGGCTGGTCCAGCAGGTAGTCGTAGCCCGTGACCACCGCGGTTGTGGCGATGACCTCGCCGATCGAGAGGCAGACCAGCTCGGCGTCCGGGGCCACGCCGATGTGCTCCGGCGCGGTGGTCCCGTCCGCGGCCACGATCCCGGCCACGTGCGTCCCGTGGCCCGAGCCGAGGTCGCTGTTCGAGTACGCGGGGAGCCGGTCGACCTCGATCGCGATGGTGTTGCTGGAGTCCGGGCGGAGGTTCGCGTACTCCGCGCTGTACAGCTTCACGTTGTGGGTCACGTGGTCGGCCAGGTCGGGGTGGCTCGCGTCGCAGCCGCTGTCGATGATGCCCACCGTCACGCCCTTGCCGGTGAGGCCCTTCGCGCGGACGCTCGCGGCCATGATCGCGTCGGCCGATTCCTGGTCGTGGTACTCGAGACGCTCGTCCGGGTAGACGTCGGTCGCCAGTCCGCGGCGGACCGCGTCGACCATCGTGGCGGCCGGTCCGTCCACGATCGCCAGGGGCAGGTGTCGCATCGGGGCGACGCGGAGGCCCAGGGCCTCGAGCCCGCGGACCCGCCACGCGGCCGGGACGGCGTTGAACCGTGCGATCCCGCGGGTGACCACGGCCGGGCTCTGCACCCCCGCCATGAGGCGGGTCAGGCCCGGGCCCGTGACGTGCGGGCGCTGAACGGCGGGCGCGCCGGAGGCGGGAACGACCCCCGCGCCGGCGGCGAGGCCGAGCGCGAGCGCGACGGTCAGGATTCCTCGACGGGCACGACGGTGTGCGGATCGGTTCATCACGAGCGGTCTCCTTGCGGACGGATTCGAGCGAAAGGTCGATCTGGAGAGTTCGACGCCGGCGCCCGCGATCCCTACGAGGGGGGCGGCTCCGGCTCCGCGCTCGAGCGGACCTCGAGGATCGTCAGGGCCTTGTCCTTCAGGCGCTCGGAGTACTCGTTCCAGGCGTCGGACGCCTCGCTCGACTTCGGGAACAGGTCGAAGTGGCAGACGCTCGACCCCGACGGGATCGTGCTCGAGAAGCTCACGTCGAACACGCCCGCCCCGAAGCGGCGGCGGCCGGCGGCGATCATGCCCTCGACCAGGTACCGCTGGACGCGGCAGTCGAACGCCCCGTAGACGTCCTCGTGGGGGCAGTAGTGGATGTCGAAGTCGGCGCCGTCCTCGGTCATCCGGGGCTTCTCGATGGACGCGTAGCAAACCTCGTTGATCCACGAGGCGATCAGGCTCGCGATCTCGGCCGGCGTGGCGTCGGGCGGCGGCTCGGCGCCTTCGACCATCTCCTGGAGCATCCGATCCCCGACCCGGGCCAGGGCCTGGCGGAACACGTCGTGGCCCTCGGCCCCGAAGCGCTCCTCGACGGCCTTGAGCGCCTCGATCAGGCCCACGGCCATCATCTGGCCCCACACGAACGTGGACGCCGGGTCGTAGTCCGGGTTGCCGAGGGCCTTGCGCCGGTAGCCTTCCACGGCCTCGGCGAACGGCCACTTCAGGGGGAGGCGCTCGCGGCGGCGCCCCCACGGGAGCGACTCGGCCCCGTTGTCGCGCGACCCCTCGTGGGGACGCACCGGGGTTCCCGTCCAGGCGACATCGGTGACGTCGGTCATGTGAGCCTCCTCAGCTGGACGGTGGTGTCATGCGCTTGCGGCCGGCGCCGAACCCCCGCTCGATCTCGCGCTGATGTTCCTTCATCTTGAGGGTCTGGCGCTTCTCGTACTTCGCCTTGCCCTTGCCCAGGCCCACCTCGACCTTGGCCAGGCCGTTGCGGAAGTACAGGCGCATGGGCACCAGCGTCAGGCCGCGCTCGGCCGTCTTGCCGATCAGGCGCTGGATCTCCCGGCGGTGGAGCAGGAGCTTGCGAGGCCGCCGCGCGTCGTGGTTGCGCTTGTCGCCCTGCTCGTAGGGAGGGATGTGCATGTTCTCGAGCCACACCTCGTTGCCGTCGACGCGGGCGAACGCCTCGTTCAGCGAGGCGTGGCCCTGGCGGAGCGACTTCACCTCCGAGCCCGTGAGGACGATGCCGGCCTCGTAGGACTCCTCGATCAGGAAGTCGAAGCGGGCCCGGCGGTTGCTCGCGACGAGCTGTTTGGCCCCCGAGCTCACGCGCCCGACCGCTCGAGCACGAGCCCGAGGGCTCGCCGGAGCTGCGGGTCGCCCATCCCGAACATCGACACCGGGTAGTCGGGGGCGACGCCGCGTCCCTCGATCTGCCGGCCGTCGGGGCGGAGGAAGAACGCGGTCGTGAACTGGATCGTGGGCCCGCCGTCGGGAACGGGGATCACGGTGAGGACCGAACCCTTGCCGAACGTGCGCGAGCCGACCAACCGGGCGCGATCCAGGTCCTGCAGCGCCGCCGCCAGGATCTCCGCGGCACTCGCCGTCCGCCCGTTCACCAGGACGACCAGGGGGAAGTCCTGCCGGAGCGCTCCGCCCGTCGCGTGGATCGGGATGGGGTCCGCGCCGCGCTCCTGGATCGTCCCCAGCAGACCGGACTCGATGAACACCTCGGCCGAGTCGAATGCCTCGTGGGCCAGGCCGCCCGGGTTGTCGCGGAGGTCGAGGACGATCCCCGGCGCGCCGTCGGCGAGCTGGCCGGCGATCGTGTGCCGGATCTCCTTCGACACCCCCTCGCCGAACGAGAGCACCGCCACGTAGCCCACGCCGCGATCGAGCCGGCGGGGGATGACGTTCGGGATCGGGATCCGCTCGCGGACGAGCTCGACGGTGAACCGCCGCTCGCCCCGGACGATGGTCAGCTCCACCGCGCTGCCGGCCTCGCCGCGGAGCGGGCTGGCCGTCCCCCCGACCTGCTCCGGCGCCACCGGCTTGCCGTCGATCTCGACGATCAGGTCTCCGGCGGTGAGGCCCTCGCGGTCGGCCGGCGTGTCCGGGATCACCCCGGTCACGCGGATGTTGCGGCCGGTCCGTTCGATCCACACCCCGATGCCGACGACGGTCTCGCCCTCGACCAGCCCGGTCAACACCTCCCGCTCCTCGGGGTTGAGCACGGCGGCGTACGGGTCGCCCGTGGCCGCCAGCATCGCCTCGATGGCGGCGTCGACCAGCATGTCGACCGTGACGGGATGCGCGCCGTTCTCCAGGAGCTCGTTCGCGACCGCCGCGATCCGGTCGAAGCCCTGCGGCTCGTCCCGGTCGGCCAGGCGTATGCCCGCCGTGAACGTTGCCAGCGGCGTCACCACGGCGAGCAACACCGCCGTGATCGTGATCTGGAAACGTCGGGGCATGGTCACCTCGTGGCCGGGGGGCTCCCCGATGGTACCGGAGGCGAGAAAGAACGAGTCGCCCGTGTCCGTGGCGGCGTCCTAGGTCAGGTAGGGCACGGGGTCGACGGGCGACCCGTTGACGCGCACCTCGAAGTGGAGGTGGCAGCCCGTGGACCACCCGGTCGTGCCCACCGCGCCGATCGCCTGGCCGCGGGACACGGACTGGCCGCTCGAGACGTTCGCCGAGGACTGGTGGGCGTAGGCGGTTGACAGGCCGTTGCCGTGGTCGAGGATCGTGAACAGGCCGTACCCGTCGGACCAGTAGTTCGCGAGCACCCGGCCCGAGTCCGCGGCAAAGATCGGTTGTCCGCACGCACCGCCCATGTCCACACCGGAATGGAACCGCTGCGTGCCGAAGATCGGGTGGGTCCGCCAGCCGTACCCCGAGGTGATCGAGCCGGCCGTCGGCCAGTAGAACGTCCCGCCCGAGGACCCGCTGCCGCTGGAGCCCCCGCCCTGGACGATCCCCCGGATCCGGTCGGACTCCGCCTGCAGGTCGGCCACCGCCGCCTCGTACGCGGCCTTGGCCGACTCCACGTCGTCCAGCGCGTCCTCGCGAAGCGCGATCTCCTGCTCCAGGACGGCCTGCAGCGCGGCCTGCTCCTCGACCAGCTTCGCGATGCCCGCGACCTCGTCCTTGAGCTCGTCGCGGCGGGCCTTGATCTCGTCGCGCGCCGCCCGGGCCGCGATGCGCTGCTCGTTCAGCCGGGCCTTGGTGGCCTCGATCTCGTCCACCAGGGCCGAGTCGAACAGCAGGACCCGGCTGGCCAGCTCCTGGCGGGCGATCAGGTCCCCGAACGACGAGGACGTGAAGACGATGTCGAAGTACGAGCCCGGCCCGAACCGGTACGCGTTGGCGGCCCGCTCGCCGAGGACCTCGATCTTGGCGGCGAGCTCCTTCTCGGTCCGCTTCAGCTCGGCGACCAGCGCGCGGTGGCGCGCGACCGCGCTGGCGAACGCCGCCTGGACGGGCGCCAGCCGGCCCTGGGCTTCCGCGAGCAGCGATTGAAGCTCCCCGAGGGTCGCGTTCAGCCGTCGCAAACGAGCGTCGGAGTCCGCGATCTGGTCGAGGATCGAGGCCGCCTGGTCCTCGGCCGCGTCGATCCGGGCCCGCTTCTCCGCGATCTGGTCCTCGATCTCGTCGAGGCGGTCGGCGGAGGACTGCGCGAGCGAAGGCGCGCCCACGGAGAGCAGCGCGAGGGCGACGGTGAGGGCCAGGAACGGGCGGGGAAGCCTCATCGGACCCCCGATCCTAGGCAGCCGAGGGCACGAGTTCAACGACCCGGGCTAGACCTCGAGGAAGCGGCGCATCGCGAGGAGGCTGGCGATGACGGCGACCAGGACCCCGGCGAGCAGCAGGAAGGGGACCGTGAAGATCACGTCGGTGGTCTGCACGAGCGGGAAGAACCCGATGTTGTTGCGCAGCGGGTCCACGAACAGGGCCTTGATCGCGAACAGCGCCATGATCGCTGCGACCGCGCCGAACAGGCCCTGGACGACGCCCTCGATCAGGAACGGGACGCGGATGAACCAGTTGGTGGCCCCGACCAGCTTCATGATGCCGATCTCCTTGCGCCGCGCGAACACGGCCATGCGCACCGTGTTGCCGATCAGCGCGGCGGCCGACACGAGCATGATCAGCGCGCCGCCGAAGGCGCCGGTCTGGAGCACCCTGGTCACGGCGAACAGCCGGTTCAGGATGTCGCGCTGGTCCAAGACCTTGTCGATGCCGGGCTGGCCGGCGAGCCGCGCCGCCACAACCTCGAACTTCTCCGGGTCGGCGAGCTTCACGCGGAACGACTGCGGCATGGCGGTGGGCGGGACGTTCTCCACGAGGGCCGGCTGGTTCGCGAAGATCTCCTTGAACCGCTCGTAGGCCTCCTCCCGGGACTCGAACGTGACGGTCGCGACCTCGGGGATGTCCTGGAGCGTGTCACGGAGATGGGCGATCTGCGGCTGCGTGATGGTGTCCCTCAGGAACACCGAGACCTCGACCTTGGCGGTCGAGTAGTCGACGATGATCCCCACCTGCCGGCCGACGAGCAGGGCCGCGCCGAGCAGGAACAGCGAGACGAACACCGAGCTCACGGCGGCGAACGCGATCAGGCCGTTGCGCCGAAGGCCCATCGCCGTCTCGCGGAAGAAGTAGTTGAACCTACGCGCCATACCCGTACACCCCTCGGGACTGGTCGCGGATGACCCTGCCGCCCTCCAGCTCGATGACGCGGCGGCGCATCGCGTCGACGATCGCGTTGTCGTGGGTGGCCATGACCACCGTCGTGCCGGTGCGGTTGATGCGGTCGAGCAGCTTCATGATGTCGACCGAGGTGGCCGGGTCCAGGTTCCCCGTGGGCTCGTCGGCCAGCAGGATCAGCGGCCGGTTTACGAACGCGCGCGCGATCGACACGCGCTGCTGCTCGCCGCCGGACAGCTCGTCCGGGAAGTTCTTCAGCTTGTCCCCCAACCCAACCAGGTCGAGGATCTCGGGAACGCGGGTGTCGATCGTGTGCTTCGGCTTGCCGATCACCTCGAGGGCGAACGCCACGTTGTCGAACACCGTCTTGTCGGGGAGCAGCTTGAAGTCCTGGAAGACCGTGCCGATGTTGCGGCGCAGGTACGGCACCTTCCACGTGGACAGCGTCCGGATGTTCTTGCCGGCCACGAAGATGGCGCCCTTGGTCGGCTCCTCCTCCTTCAGGACGAGGCGCAGGAACGTGCTCTTGCCCGACCCCGACGGGCCGACCAGGAACACGAACTCGCCCTTGCCGATCTCGACGGAGACGTCCTCGAGCGCGAGAACGGAGTCCTTGTACAGCTTCGTGACGTGATCACACCTGATCATGGACGTGCCTCCACCACCGCAGTGGATGGGGTTGGGGTCGGCCGGATGCTAACAGACGGTTCCCGGAATCGGAACGAGCCTCGGTTGTGCCCCGGCCGGCCCTCCCGTGCTTCACTTCCGCCCGTGACCCGGATCCCCAAGGCGTTCGCCGTCACCGTTCTGTGCGCGACCGTGCTGCTGGCGGCCTGCCCGGGCGACGACCCTCCGGGTGACGAAACGAGCTCCCCGTCCACCTCCGCGACGGACGGACGTCCCGGTCCCGCCGAGGTCCTGGAGGCCTCCCCGGTCGTCGCCGTGCTGGGCATCGACTACGAGGTCGACGGGCAGGGCAACCCCCACCAGCCCACCTCGGACGAGCTGCCGGTGCCCGACGGGGCGGTCGAGGCCCACTGGTACCGGGGGGTCCACGTGTGGGTGGCACTGTTCGCCGGCTGGTCGCCGCAGGAGACGGGGCCGCTGTGTCCCGGCACCTCCCTGCAGGTCGGCGACGCGTTCGAGCACCTGACCAACTCGCCGATCAAGCCGGGCGATCCCTGCGAGGACCACCCGGACATCGTCCTCGCCGGCGAGGGTTCGGGGGTCCGGATCTGCGGCGACCTGGTGCTGTACGTCTCGGAGATCCCGCTCGACGCCGAGGGCACGCTGTTCGCCAGCGTCGAGCGCTACCAGGAGGACGGCGCGATCGTCGGCCTGACGGGCTCGGTACGGGCGAACGCCCGGGCCGCACCCGAGATCGACGTCGCCGCCGGCGGCTACGAGCTCCCGCCCGAGCTCGGCGGCGCGACCGTCACCTGCTGACGGTCCGTCAGATCCCGGTGAGGGCGGCCTCGACCTGGTCGGCGATGCGGGCCCCGGACAGGCCGTGGAGCTCGTACAGCTCCTCGCTGGTGCCCGACTCGCCGAAGCCGCGGACGCCGATGATGGTCTGGCGCGCTCGCGCGGATCCGTTCGAAGGCGCGGTGGCCAGGACCTCGGCCA
>JBBDTT010000005.1:0-757 GCA_040904285.1 Actinomycetota bacterium | reverse complement strand
CCCCCCCCCCCGCCCAGCCCGCCCCACACGCCGTGGTCCTCGACGGTCACGATCGCCGGGACCTCGGCGGCCAGGCGCAGGATCGTCTCCTCGTCGATCGGCTTGATCGTGTGGACGTTCACCACGCGGGCCTGGATGCCGCGGGACTCCAGGGCCTCGGCCGCATTCAGCGCCTCCCCCACCGTCGCCCCGGTCCCGAGGATGGCCACGTCGCCGCCGTCGCGAAGCTGCTCCATCTTCCCGAACGCGAACGTGTAGCCGTTCCGGTGGACGTCCTCCACCTTCTGCCGCGTGAGGCGCAGGAAGGCCGGCCCCTGGTGCTCGACCAGGTACTCGACGGCGCGCTCGGTCTCGACGGCGTCGGCCGGCTGGACGATGGCGACGTTCTGCAGCGCGCGGATCGACGCGATGTCCTGCAGGGCCATCTGCGAGTAGCCGTCCTCGCCCACTCCGATGCCGCAGTGGGTGCCGACCAGCCGGACGTTGGCCTCCTGGTAGGAGACGCTCACCCGGATGATCTCCATGCGCCCGGTCACGAACGCCGAGAAGGAGCAGGCCCACGGGATCTTGCCGGACAGGGCCAGGCCCGAGGCCACGCCGATCATGTTCATCTCGGCGATGCCGCACTCCACGTACCGCTCCGGGTAGCGCTCGATGAACCCCTCGACCTTGGTCGAGTCGCGGAGGTCGCCGGCCAGGACGACGACGCGCTCGTCGGCGCCGACCCGGGCGATGGCCTCGCCCCAGGCGTCGCGGG
>JBBDTT010000004.1:0-13205 GCA_040904285.1 Actinomycetota bacterium | reverse complement strand
CGCGAATCGATCCTGGGCCGCTCTCGCGGCTGTGGACGCGACTGGGTTGCCGTTCATCACGACCGCGAAGACGTAGCCGTCGCCTGCGTAGCCGGCGAGTGCCGAGGAGAGGTCGGTCGTGCCCGTCTTGGCCCTGACCGTGCCGCGGGCGGGCTTCTCCTCCAAGCGGTCCTCGAGCGTGCCGTTCACGCCCGCGACGGCCAGCGAGGCGACGAACGGCTTTGCGATCCGAGGGTCCGTGCGAGCGGAGACGAGCAGCGCGCGAGGGGCCCGACCTCAGCCGGCGGGCGACGCCCCTGACTTCCCCAGCGTGCGGAAGTCCGCTACTCGGCGACGACCTCGACGGGGACGGTGGCGTTGACCTCGGGGTGGAGGTGGACCTTGACCTGGTGCGATCCGAGGCTGCGGATCGGCTCGTCGACGTGGAGCTGCTTGCGGTCCACGGCGACGCCGGTGGCGCGCTCGATCTCGGTGGCCAGGCGCTCGGGCGTGACCGATCCGAACAGGCGGCCCTCGTCCCCGGCCTTCGCCGAGATCCGGGTGATCACGGCCTCCAGGCGCTTGACCGTCGCCTCTGCGTCGGTCTTCGTCTTCGCGACCCGCGCCTGGTGACCGAGCTTCAACCGCTCCGCGTGCTTGACCGCGCCCTTCGAGGCCGGGATGGCCATCCCCCGGGGGACGAGGTAGTTCCGGGCGTACCCGTCCGCAACGTCCACCACGTCCCCGGGCACGCCGAGGCTCTCCACCTCGCGCTGAAGGATGATCTTCATCGGATGGCGTAGGGCAGCAGGGCCATCTCCCGCGCGTTCTTCACGGCCTGGGCCACGTCGCGCTGGTGCTGGGAGCAGTTGCCCGACACCCGGCGCGCGCGGATCTTGCCCCGGTCCGAGATGAACTTGCGCACCAGGTTGACGTCCTTGTAGTCCACCCACGTCATGTGGTCCCGGCAGAAGATGCAGACCTTTCGCTTCGGCTTCTTCAGCCAGGCCTTGTCCTCTTTTTCGCGTCGCCGCGTGCCCGTGGGCTTGCTTCCGCCCGGTCCTCTCCTCGCCAAACCGTCCTCCTCGTTCGCCTAGGGCGCGTCGAGCGGGGTCTCCTCGGCCGGCCCGCCGGCGCCGACCGAGACGCTCTCCGCCCAGTCACCGCCGCCGCCGCTGCGCGTCTGCTTCTCGACCTTGGTCGTCGCCCAGCGCAGGCTCGGTCCCACCTCGTCGGCCTCGATCTCCACCGCGGAGCGCTTGTCGCCCTCCGGGGTCTCCCACGTGCGCTGACGGATCCGTCCCGTCACGATCACGCGGCTGCCGCGGGTGAGGGACTCGGCGACGTTCTCCGCCATCGTCCGCCACGCGTTGCAGCGCAGGAAGGACGTGTCCTGGTCCTTCCACTGTCCGGTCGCCTCGTCCTTCGTCCGCCGGCTGACCGCGACCGTGAAGTTCACGACCGCCGCGCCGTTGGGCGTGTAGCGAAGCTCCGGGTCGTCGGTCAGATTGCCGACGATCGTCACCGTGTTCTCACTCGCCATCTCGACTCACCTACCTCGACGTGCTTTCGGCCGCCTCGACCGATGGCTTGGGCGAGGCGGGGGGAAGTGCTGCGGCGGCTACGGCGGCATCGCGCCGCACCACCTTGGCCCGGACCACGCCGTCGGTGAGCGAGAGCACGCGCTCCAGCTCGGAGACGGTCGTCGGGTCCGCGGTGAACTGCACCACGAGGTAGTAGCCCTCCGTGCGCTTGTCGATCTCGTACGCCAGACGCCGCTTGCCCCAGCGGTCGACCTTGGCGACGGATCCCTCGGCGCCCCCGACGACTCCCGTGATGCGGTCCGTAACCGAGCCGACCACGGACTCGTCGGAGTCGGGCTCCAGGATGAGCATGACTTCGTACTCTCTCAATGCCGCCTCCTCTGGACTGAACGGCCCCCTGGGGGAGCAGGTGCGGTTCGCCCATGCTACCAGCCGTGTGGTCGGCTCGAACGGGCGCACCATAGCGCGCCCCAGTGACACGGGCTAGAGCAGCTTCGCCGCCCCGATCGTGGCCGCGACCAGCGACACCCCGAAGGTCGCCACGAAGATCATGAACGTGCGGGTCTGGTGCTGGAGCTCCCCGCGCATCGCCGCCAGGATCTCGAGCTTGAGCGCCTCGTGCTCGACGCGGTTCACCTCGAACCGCAGGTCGAGGTCGTGTTTCGTCGCGACGTCCGCCCAGCCCACCGGCGGCAGGAGCTCCATCAGGGCCGCCGCGTCGTCGGATCCGAGCTTGTCCTCCAGCTTGAGGAAGAGCCGGTGCCTCGTGCGCTCATCAATGGCCATGCTATGTCCTCCGTGTCGCGGGGGAGGACGCCGGAACGGTACGCCGTGGCAGTGACGCGGCCGAAGTAGCATCGGATCCATGCCGGAGATGCCGGAGATCCAGGCGCTGGCCGAGCGGGTGGCCGAGTTCGCAGGCGGCAGGACGATCACGGCCTACGCGCCGCTGCAGTTCTCCTCGCTCAAGACCTACGACCCCTCGCCGGAGGCCCTCGTGGGCCGGACCCTCCAGGGCACCGGCCGCCGCGGGAAGTACCTGATCCTCGGCCTCGGCGAGCTCCGCTTGCTGGTGCACCTGTCCCAGGGCGGGCGGATCGACCTGGAGCAGCCGCCGAAGGTGACCAAGCCGAAGGGCGCCGTGGCCCGGTTCGTGTTCGGCGACCGCGCCGTCTTCGTCAAGGAGTTCGGCACGGACCGCAAGGCGGGCTGGTGGGTCCTGCGAGCGGACGACCCCGGGCCGCTCGAGAAGCTCGGGCCGGAACCCGACTCGCCGGAGATCGCGGCCCTGGTCCTCGAGGGCACGGACTCCCGGCGGATCCACACCATCCTGCGAGACCAGCGGACCGTGGCCGGGATCGGACGCGGCTACTCCGACGACATCCTCCACCGGGCGCAGCTCTCGCCGTTCGCCAGCCTGGCCTCGCTGTCGAAGGACGACCGGGAGGCGCTGCTCGCCGCGACCGCCGAGGTCCTGGCCGAGGCGCTGGAGGCCGAGCGCGGACGCGAGGGTGGCCTCCCGGCCAAGCTCGGCGACCATTTCACCGTGCACAACCGATACGGCACGCCCTGCCCGAGGTGCGCCGGCGACCTGCGGCGCATCTCCTACGAGTCGCACGAGGTCACGTACTGCCCGGCCTGCCAGACCGGCGGCAAGGTCCTCGCCGACCGCCGCCTGTCCCGGCTCGTGCGCTAGAAGCGGTTCGCCCTACTCGTAGGAGTGCTGGGCGTCGGGGAAGGTCCCCGACTCGACGTCCTCCCGGTAGGCCGTGACGGCCCGGGTGATCTCGGCGCGCAGGTTGGCGTAGGGCTTCACGAACTTCGGGTACGTGCCCCCGCCGATGCCGAGCAGGTCGTTGATCACCAGGACCTGGCCGTCGCAGTGGGGCCCGGCGCCGATCCCGATCGTGGGCGCGGAGATCGACTCGGTGACGCGCTTCGCTACCTCGCTCGGCACCCCCTCGAGGACCAGCGAGAACACCCCGGCCTTCTCGAGCCCGCTCGCGTCCTGCAGGAGCCGGGCCGCGGTCTCCTCGGTCCGCGCCTGGACCCGGTAGCCGCCCATGGCGTGCACCGACTGGGGCGTGAGGCCGAGGTGGCCCATGACCGGGATGCCCCGCGCGACCAGGGCCTCGGCCAGCTCGAACATGGCCCCCTCGACCTTGATCGCGTGCATCCCGCCCTCCTTGAGGAACCGGATCGCGTTCGCGATGCCGTCGGTGACGGAGCCCTGATAGGACCCGAACGGCATGTCCCCGACCAGCAACGCGTTCTTCGCGCCGCGGGCGACGGCCTTCGCGTGGTGGAGCATCTCCTCCATGGTGACGGGGAGGGTGTTCTCGTAGCCCAGCTCGTTGTTCGCGACCGAGTCCCCCACCAACAGCACGGGGATGCCCGCCTCGTCGAGGATCTGGGCGGTGGGGTGGTCGTACGCGGTCAGCATCGCGAAACGACGACCCTCGGACTTCCAGTTGCGCAGATCGCGCACGGTGACCGTCATGGCTCGCGCCTCCCTTCGAAGTGCACGGCGTCTGGAGGTGATTCTACGACGCGGGTGCCCGAATGCCCTGCCGGTCTACGGGGTCGCCGGGAGCTCGATCGTGATCGAGGTCCTCTCGGCCACCACGCGCGGGCAGGCCCGCAGCGAGAGGCCGAGGCCCCACGTGATCACGTTCTCGAAGTCCCCGAGCTGCTCCGCCTCGAGGAGCGTGGTGAAGTCCGTCACGAACTCCTCGGGGCCGGTGTAGACGGGTTCGGGGGTCTCCCCCTCGATCCGGGTCCCGACCGCGTTGAACGAGATCTGGAGGAACTCCTCGCCCTCCACGTCGACGGGGGCGCCCTCGCCGTCGGTGGTGAGCTGCTCCACGAACTGCACGTTGTAGGAGGGCGGCTCGGCGGCGTCGGGGTCGCTCAGCTCGAGGACGAAGGTGATCCGGTCGATGCCGTCCACGTGCTCGAGCTCCACGTCGACGAAGTCGGGCACGTTGTCGAACGAGCCGCCGCCCTGGGGCTCGCACGAGGAGCCGGGAAGCGGCTCGAGCGAGGTGGGATCGGGCGAGGGCGACGGCGCCGTCGTGGAGGTTGTGGGGTCGTCCGAGGGCCCGGTGGGCTCGCCGCAGGCCGCTCCGAGGAGGGCCAGGGCGAGCAGCGGGACGAGGAGGCGTCGCATGTGCATGGCAGCATAGCGACGGCCGGACCCCTCGCAAGGGTCCACCCGACTTTCGTATCCTTGCCCCACACGGAGGGAGCCCACATGCGCGAGTTCAAGAACCTGATCGGCGGCGAGTTCGTGGACGCCGCGAACGGCGAGACGTTCGAGGCCTACAGCCCGAACACCGGCGAGGCCGTCGCCACCGTCGCCAAGGGCGGCGCCGAGGACATCGACCGTGCCGTCGCCGCGGCCCGCAAGGCCTTCGACGAGGGCCCGTGGCCGACCATGAAGCCCGCCGAACGTTTCAAGGTCATGCTCAAGGTCCACGAGCTGCTCGAGGAGCGGGCGCCCGAGCTCGCCGCGCTCGAGTCCGAGAACGCCGGGCACACCGCGCGGCTCGCGAACCTGTTCACGGTCCCCTACGCGCACGAGTTCTGGCGGCACCTCGGCGAGCTCGGCTCGAAGCTCGACTACACCGAGCCGGGACCCGCGTACGACTTCCCCGCTCCGGCGTGGCACCACATCCGCCGCGAGCCGGTGGGCGTGGTCGGGGCGATCACCCCCTGGAACTACCCGTACCTGATGGCGTTCTGGAAGCTCTCCCCCGCCGTCGCGACCGGGTGCACGGTCGTGCTGAAGCCGGCCTCGTACACCCCCGTCACGAGCCTGGCCCTGGCCGAGGTCCTGGCCGAGTCCGACCTCCCGCCGGGCGTGGTGAACATCGTGGCCGGCGGCGGCGCGTCGGCGGGCGAGGCCCTGGTGCAGCACCCCGGCGTGAACAAGATCTCGTTCACCGGCTCGACCGAGGTCGGGCGGCGCATCATGCAGCTCGCCTCGGGGACCATCAAGCGCCTCACCCTCGAGCTGGGGGGCAAGAGCGCCCAGGTCGTGCTCGACGACGCGGACCTCGAGGACGCCGTGCCCGGCACGCTGTGGGGCATGTTCATGCACAGCGGACAGTCCTGCGAGGCCGGCACGCGCCTGCTCCTGCCGGGAGGCCTCTACGACGAATTCGTGGCCCGGCTGGTCGAGAAGGTCGAGTCCCTCACCGTGGGCGACGCCACGGACTTCGGGACCGACCTCGGGCCGCTCATCAACGACACACAGCTCCAGGCCGTCCACCGCTACGTGGAGATCGGCCAGGAGGAGGGCGCCAAGCTCCTGACCGGGGGCGAGCGGGCCACGGTCGAGGGCAAGGAGCACGGCTCGTACTACCGGCCGACGATCTTCGGCGACGTCGAGACCTCGATGACGATCGCCCAGGAGGAGATCTTCGGGCCGGTGCTCTCCGTGCTGCGATACGACTCCGTCGAGCAGGCCATCGCCATCGCGAACGACTCGATCTACGGACTGGGCGGCTCGGTGTGGTCGCGGGACACGATCCGCGCGCAGGAGGTGGCCAAGCGGATGCAGACCGGCTCGGTCTGGATCAACTCCCACCACATGATCACGCCGGCCACGCCGTTCGGCGGCTACAAGCAGTCGGGCCTCGGCCGCGAGTTCGGCCACTGGGGGCTCGAGGAGTACCTCGAGACCAAGTACGTCCGCGTCGAACAGATCGCGCCGAAGGACAAGATCTGGAACCAGATCATCGGAGTGGACTAGGCGCGTGAAGGTCGTCGCGACGCCCCGCGCCGAGGAGACGGTCCGCCGCGTGGCCGCCTCCGGCCGGGAGGATCTGGTCATGGTCCTCGGGACCGGGTGCTGCGACTCGACGGCGCCGTTCCTCTACGACCGTTACGTGATCCAGCCGGACGCCGTCCGGGTCGGCGAGGTGGCCGGCGTCGCGATCTTCGCCCACGACTGGCTCGCCAAGCTGCACGGCGACGAGCGGACCCTCGAGGTGGACGTCGACGAGCTGGTCAACGACTCGCTCTCGCTCGAGTCCGACCTCGACCGGCGCTTCACGCTGCATGGCGCCTGAGCGCCTCGGCGACGTCTCGATCGAGGGCGTCCACCTCTTCGAGCTGACCCCGCACCCCGACGACCGGGGCCGGTTCCAGGAAGCGTTCAAGAAGTCGTGGGTCCCGGACGCGCCCGAGATGGTGCAGTCCTCGCTGTCGTACTCGCGCGCCGGCGTGCTGCGCGGCCTGCACTTCCACAAGCGCCAGGCGGACTACTGGACGATCGCCCGGGGCGCGTGCCGGGTCACGCTCGTCGACCTCCGCGCGGACTCGCCCACGTTCCGCCGGATCGAGCAGTTCGAGATGAGCGAGGACGAGCCACGCGGAGTGTTCATCCCCCGCCTGGTGGCCCACGGCCTGTACGCGATCCGGGACATGACCCTGTGCTACCTGGTCACCGAGGAGTACGACCACACCGACCCCGACGAGTTCGGGGTGGCCTGGGACGACCCCGACCTGGGGATCGACTGGGGGGGCGGCGAGCCCGTCCTGTCCGAGCGCGACCGCTCGAATCCCTCGCTCGCCGAGGTGCTTCCGACGCTCTGACCCGTTTCCGGACGGGCCCGTCCGGGAAGGTTCCACTTGACGTTCCCTTCCCCGACGAACCGAGCGAGGAGTTTCCCTATGGGCATGATCCGACGGACCGCGATCGTGGCCGCGGCGGGCGCCGCCGCCATGTACTACCTCGACCCGGAGCGGGGCCGGGCCCGCCGGGCCAAGGCCCGCCACCGGGTCGAGCAGCTCACCAGCACCCGGGCGCCGGTCTCGACGTCCTACAACGACCCCACGCTGGCCCAGAAGGTCGCCAGCGAGCTGTTCGCGGGCCGCGACATCCCGAGCGACCGGGTCGTGATCAACTCGGAGTACGGGGTGATCACGCTGCGGGGTGAGGTCGACACGCCGGAGCAGATCCGCGAGCTCGAGGCCGCCGCCGCCCGGATCCCCGGCGTGAGGGGCGTCCAGACGATGCTCCACCTCCCGAACACGCCCCCGCCCAACAAGGCGGAGTCGATCCGGGCCAGCTAGTACCCGGACCCGCCGTCGTCGGTCGATCCGCCCGACCCGCCGTCGTCGGCTGACCCGTCGTCCTCGGCGGCTCCGTCGACGATCGTGCGGCCGTTCAACGGCTCGTCCAGGTCGACGATCGTGGCGACGAACTCGGCGAGGTCGATGCACACCTCGGCGCCGGGGACGTTGCCCGAGTGGAGCGTGATGATCACGACCTCCTCGCCGTACTCGACGTCGACGCGGCTCAGGCCGTAGCACTCCTCGACGCCCAGGTAGAACTCGACGCGGATGCGGCTGTCGTTGACGATCACGGCCCTGTCGAAGGCGTTGGGGTGCACGCCGGTCAGGCCGGCGCGGGGCTCCACGATGCGGGGCGTTGGCGACGGGATAGGGTCGTCGGGATCCCGGGGGGACGAGGTGACCGGCGAGTCGCCGTCGGGGACCTCCGGACCCGCGCCGGTGCCGCTCAGGCGGCCGCAGGCCGCCGTCACCATCAGCAGGACCATGAAAGCGATCAGCCGTCGAGCCATCCGGGTGCTCCCTTCGTCGGGTTCTGCCTGCTTCGACGGCGCCGGGGCGGCCGAGGGTTCCCGCCGGGGCGCCCTCATGCCAGTACCGAGCGGATCGCGTCCGCGCATGCATCGGGGCGCTCGACCTGCGGGAAGTGGCCGGCGTCGGGCAGCGTCACCAGGCGCGCGCCGAGGGCCTCGGCGTGGCGCTCCCCGGCCGAGGTGTGGATGAACCGGTCGGCGCCGCCCCACACCACCACCGACGGCACACCCTTCAATCGCTCGAGCGCCCGCTCGGCCGCCCCCCACGCCTCGGGCTCGTTGCGGCGGTAGAACGACATGACCGCCCGGCGCGCCGCCCGGCGCCGCCAGACCGTCCACAGCTCGTCCAGGTACCAGCGGGGCGGCTCGCCGGCGAACGCCGGACGAATGAGCCGCTCGAACTGCCCACGCGGAGGCCGGAGCGTCATGAGCCGCCCGAGAACCGGACGGCGGTATCGGCGGGCCAGCGCGTGCCACCGCCAGTCCGCGAAGGCCTGGGTGTTGAACAGGGCCAGGCCGGTGACCTGCTCGCGGCGGAGCGCCGCGTAGGGCAGCGCGTAGGCCCCCGAGATGTCGTGCACCCCCAGGTCGAACCGCTCCAGGCCGAGCGCCTCGACGAACCCGTCGAACAGGTTCCCGTACGTCCCGACCGTGTGGTCGAAGCTCCGCGGCACCCGGTCGGAGTCGCCGAACGCCGGAAGGTCGAAGGCCAGCACACGGCGGTGGTCCTGGAGAGCCTCGGCGAGCTTCGTCCACACGAACCCGCCGTCGGGCAGGCCGTGCGCCAGGAGCAGGGTCGGGGTCTCGGCGGTCCCCCACTGGCGGTAGTGGAGCTCGACGCCCTTGACCTGGACGCGGGCCCGCAGCACCGGGGCGGCTCCGCTAACCGACCTGGTCGAGGGCCTCGGCCGCGGTCATGCGCCGGCACGTGAAGATCGGCGTGTCCCGCAGCGTGTACGGGCGCTGCTCGGCCCCCCGGAGCTCCTCGACGAGGGCCAGGAATTCGCCGGGCTCGTCTGTCTCGAACGCCAGCACGAACTCGGGGTCGTCCAGGCCGAACGCGTACGTCGTGTTCAGGCGGACGCTCGGGTACTTGTGGCCGATCGCGAAGTGCTCCTTCATCAGGCGCATCCGTTCCTCGAACTCCAGCTGGTACCACTCGTGCGTCTTCCAGAACGGGTAGACGAACAGGAACGCCGCGTCGCCCGGGGTGAGCTTGGTGCGCGTCCCCTCCTGCCCCTCGTGGCGGTGCGAGCCGAGGTACTGCGAGGGCTTGGTCATCGAGAAGTACGAGTGCGCGATCCGCAGGTACGGCGCCATCCCGGAGCGGTTCACCGCCGCGGCCAGCGCGGTCAGGTCGTCGGCGTCCTCGGAGGCGGCCCACACCAGCAGGTCGCAGTCGCCCCGGAAGCCGACCGTCGAGTACGTCCGGACCAGCAGGCGCTCGGCGTCCGAGTCGAGGATCTCGGCCAGGTCCTTCTTCACGCTCGCGCGTGCCTCCGGCTCGAGGGCCCGGAACGCGGGGTCGACGGCGTAGAACGCGAAGCGGACGAACTGGCGCTCCATGTCGGGCCAGGATACATGCGGGAGAATGCGGGGCATGCGGCCGAGGGTGGACCTTCCGCCGCCCTCTCCTTCGGAGTACGGGCAGGCGCAGCTCGTCGTGCGAACGGGCGTGATCGCGTCCGCCGTCCTGCTCACGATGTTCTTCGGGTTCTGGCTCACGAAGGCCCCGTGCGTGATGAAGGACTGGGACGGCAAGCAGTACGGCAGCGGGCTCAGCGACGAGGTCGATCCGGCCGAGCGCCACCGCTACTTCACGCTCCCCTGCTACAGCGACATCCTGCCCCTGTGGTCGAGCGACCGAGGCGGGCCCGACGGCCAGCTGATCGGCGAGCGCATCGACCTGGGGCGCATCCCCTACATCCAGGCCCCGAACGAGTACCCGGTGCTCACCGGGGTGCTCCAGTGGTTCGCGGCCCTGCCGCTGCCCAAGAGCACCCCCGCGCAGGCCGCGCCGGGGGCCCCGTTCTTCTACGCCAGCGCCATCCTGCTGGGCGCCGCCGCCGTGGTGACCACCCTGCTGCTCGGTCGGATGGTCGGCGCCCGGGCCCTGTATTTCGCCCTGTCGCCCACCCTGGCGATCTACGGCCTGATGAACTGGGACCTCCTGGCGGTGCTCCTCGGCACTGCGGGGACCTACTGGTACCTGCGTCGCGAGGACCGGTGGGCCGGGACGTTCCTCGGCCTCGGCGCGGCCGCGAAGCTGTATCCGGGCCTGCTGGCCGTCCCCTACGCCCTGGGCCGGGTCCGGGAGAAGGCCCGCCAGCCGCTACGCGTCGCCCTCTATGCGGCGGGCGCGTGGATCGTGGCGAACCTCCCCTTCGCCCTGGGCGGCTTCGACAACTGGAAGATCTTCTTCACGTTCAACTCCCAGCGCCCGGCCGACTGGGACAGCATCTGGTTCCTGATCGGCGGATGGTTCGACGTCCAGTGGGACCAGACGCTGCTCAACCTGCTCTCGCTCGGGGTGTTCGTGGCCCTCGCGGTGACCCTGTGGACGGTGAAGTCGGCGCGCGAGCCCGGCTTCCCCGCATGGTCGTTCGCGCTTCCCCTCGTCATCGCGTTCCTGATCACCAACAAGGTGTACTCGCCCCAGTACAGCCTGTGGCTGCTCCCCCTGTTCGCGCTCTCGCTGCCGAACCTCCGGCTGTTCGTGGCCTTCCAGGTCTCCGACGTCGCCGTGTACTACACCCGGTTCCGGTGGTTCGGCGGCCTCCAGGTCGAGGAGAACGCGCCGATCGACGAGGGGCTCCCCGCGTGGGCGTTCAAGGCCGCGCTGGTGATCCGCATGGCGATCCTCGTCGCGGCCCTCGTGGCGTGGGTGCTCTCGCGGTCCGACCGCCGGGCCGAGGACGTCGCCCCGCGGCTGGTCCCGTACCCCGTGGACGCGTGAAGACCGAGCGCGCGGCCACCGAGCCCGAGGAGGAGGACGAGCCCGCGGCCGGGACCGAGGCCGAGGGGACCAGCCGCGAGGACATCCGGCGAGGGCTCCGCTACGTGCTGACGGTGTTCCTGATCGCCCGGGTCGGGATCACCGTCCTGGCCGTGGTGTCGGTGGCCCTGCTCCCCGCGTTCGCGAAGGACCAGGTCCGGGGCATCCCCGGTCCCGTGCCCGTGGTCGGGTGGCCCGCCCCGCCCCTGGCGCCGGAGCTCGGGTGGGACAACGCCGCGACGTCGTTCGAGCGGTTCGACGCGCTGTGGTTCCTGCGCATCGCCACGAGCGGGTACGGCGTCGAGCGCCTCGACGACGGCAGCGCGGCGTTCTTCCCCGGCTACCCGCTGGCCATCCGGGCCGTCTCGCCAGTCCTCGGCGGCCACCCCCTGGCGGCCGCGCTCCTGATCTCGAACCTGTCGCTCCTCGCCGCCCTGGCCATCCTGTACTTCCTGACCCGCACCGAGCTGTCCGAGGCGCTCGCCCGCCGGGTGGTGGTGTACGCGGTCATCTTCCCGACGTCCTTCTTCTTCTTCGCGCCGTACTCGGAGTCACAGTTCTTCCTGCTGGCGATCACCAGCCTGTGGGCCGCGCGGCGGCGGAGGTGGTGGCTGGCCGGCCTGGCGGGGGCGCTCGCCGCGGCGACGCGCAACGTGGGGCTCCTGCTGGTGGTGCCGCTCCTGGTCGAGGCGTTCCACCAGCGCGCGGAGGACGCCGACGCCCAGGCGGACCCCGGCCGGGCCGACCTCCGGCTGGTCGCGGCCGTCGGCGCGGCGCTCGCCGTGGGGATCGGGACGGCCGCGTATCTCCTGTTCTGGCACAACCTCGCGGGACACGGCCTGGCGCCCCTGCACCACCAGACGACGTGGCAGCGCGAGTTCTCCTACCCGTGGGAGACGCTCATCGGGGCGACCCGCGAGGCGTTCAAGTGGATCGGCGTCTACGCGGGGGGCTATCACCTGCTCGACTGGCTGATCGTGGTCCCCGGGCTGGCGGCGTGCGCGTACGCGCTGATCAAGTTCCGTCCGGTGTACGGGGTGTACGCGTGGGCGAGCCTCGCGGCCCCGCTCCTCTACGTCTTCCAGGCCCGGCCGTTCATGTCGGTGCCCCGCTTCCTGCTGCCGATCTTCCCCGTGTACTGGGCCCTCGCGAGGTGGGGGGAGCGCCGCGGGGTCCACGAGCTGATCGTCGCCGCCGGTGCCGTGGGCCTCGGGGTCATGACCCTGCTGTTCGTGAACTGGTACTACGTGTTCTGAAAAGGCGCACAATCCGTCTCGGACGCCGAGACGAGGGGAACGCCCGTGATCCGCGTGGTCGTCGCCGACGATCATCACCTGGTCCGTGAGGGGCTCCGCAGGTTCCTGTCCACGGCCGTCGACATCGAGGTGCTGGGGGAGGCCTCGACCGGGGCCGAGGCCGTGGAGCTCGTCGCCGAGCACCGCCCGACGATCGGCGTCCTGGACATCAACATGCCGGAGCTCGACGGCATCTCCGCGACCAGGCGGATCCGCGAGCGCTCACCGGAGACCCGGGTGATCATCCTGTCCGCCTATGACGAGCGGCGCTACGTCGTCGAGGCGGTCCGGGCCGGCGCCAGCGGCTACCTGCTGAAGACGCGCGACGCCTCTCACCTGATGAACGCGGTGCGCATGGTCGCCGAGGGACACATGGTCATCGACCCCGACCTGGTGGTCTTCGTCGCCGAGGAGCTCCGCGCGGCCCGCCGGCAGGACCCCGCCGTCATGGAGCTCACCCCGAAGGAGCTCGAGGTCCTGCAGCAGCTCGCGTCGGGTGCGACCAACCGGGAGATCGGCGAGCGGCTGTTCGTGTCGATCGACACCGTCAAGGCGCACCTGGGGCACATCTCCCAGAAGCTGGGGACGAGCGACCGCACCGCGGCGGTCGCCGAGGCGTTCCGCCGCCGGCTGATCGATTAGGGATCCGGAGGGGGCTCCGTCGTCGGCGGGGGGTCCGTGGTCGGCGGGGGAGGATCCGTGGTCGGGGGCGGGGTCGTCGGTTCCGGGGACGGTGAGGGCGAGGGCGGGGGCGGCGGGGTCGTCTCCACCGGGTCGT
>JBBDTT010000003.1:0-13790 GCA_040904285.1 Actinomycetota bacterium | reverse complement strand
GCCCGATCGAGGTCGACGACCTTCACGCGGCGCCAGTGGCCCAGGAATTGATCGCGGGCCGCCTCGAACGCGGGGCCGGCGAGCACGCGCGCCAGCGTCCTGCGCACCTCGACCTCTGTGTGCCCCGCGCTGACCCAGTCGAGGTCCCGGCGGAGCAGCTCCTCGCACGACTCGCTGCCGGGCTCGTTCGCGTAGAGCTTGACCAGCGCGCTCGAGTCGACGTACTGGGCCACGGGAGGTGCTACTCGCCGCGATCCTCGGCGAGCACCTCCAGCACCGGACGACTGGGATCGAACCGCGTGACCGGCCCGAATGCCGACCCGTCCCCTGGGTCGATCCAGCCCTCGCGGATCCCTCGCTCGAGGTTGGCCGCCGCCGGGAGTGGGACGAGCATCGCTACGGCGAGCCCGCGCTCCGTGACGCGGACGGGTTCGCCCGCTTTCACCCGCTCCACGTACTCCGACAGGCGTGCCTTGAGCTCGCGGATCCCGACGTCCATGTAGTCATCATAATAGCTCATGTGACTACATCGTCGCGCAACCGCAGCGCCTCTGCATACGCGGGGCAGGTCTCTCGGCGGGGGCACCAGGAGCAGTAGGGACCCGGCTTCAGGCGGGGGGCCGTCCCGGCCAGGAGCTCGGCCGCGGAGCGGGCGGCGGTGATCAGGCGATCGGCCGCGTGGAAGATGGTGCGCTCCTCGACGTCCTCGGCCTGCCACTCCCCCGAGTCCAGGAACACGCTGGCCACCCGGAACGGCGGAACCCCGTGGCGCAGTGTGAGCAGGAGCGCATACAGGCGCATGTCCTCCGGAAACTCCGGCCACGCGCTGCCCGACTTCAGGTCCAGGGCGAGCCGTCGGGCCCGCATGGGGTGCTCGGGGTCCTCCCGGCCCATCACCAGGTCCACCCGCCCAGACACGGTCACGTCGCCGAACTCCGCCTTGATCGACCACTCGGTGACGGGGCTCCAGGAACGCTGCAGCGGGGGGAACGAGGCCCGGAACTGCTCGACGAGGCGAACCGCCTCCGCGCGGACCTCCGACCGTTCGATGTCGTCGAGGCGCTCCCAGTACTCGGCGAACGACCCATCCTTCTCGGCCAGGCGATCCGCGGAGTACGCCACCAGCTCGGGGCTGGCGTCCTCGCGCTCGCGTCCGACGTCGATCTCGATGGCCTTGTGGGCCAGGAGGCCGGCCGACGACTTCAGACGGTGCTCGAAGGGTGGGCCCTCCCCCTGGAGCCCGGAGAGGAACAGGCCCTCGCACCGGCCGTGATCATTCAGCCGGCTCTTCGAGACCCACAGGGGCGGATCGAAGGCGAGGCCCTCCAGGCCCTTCTCGATGTGCGCCCGGAGCCGATCGGCGAGGTCGGCCGGGAACTCCGGACGAGGGTGGGCTCGACCCATGAGCTGGTCGAGGGTTCGCTGCTGGACCGGGGTCACGCCGTCCACAGCCCGCATGGTACGGGCAGGCAGCGACACGGCTTCGTGCTAGAACCCAGATTCGTGACCGACCTGCAGATCCGTGAGCTCGTTCCCGAACTGCTGGACGACTACGTCCACTTCATGGAGCACGACGCGTTCGGGGGAAACCCCGACTGGGAGGGCTGCTACTGCCGGGAGGGCCACTGGGCCGGAACGTCCTCGGCGGCCGACACCCAGACGCGCCAGCAGAACAAGGAGGCGGTAACCGCAGCCGTCGCCGAGGGACGCCACACCGGCCTGCTGGCCTACGAGGGCGGGAAGGTGGTCGGGTGGTGCCACGCCGAGCCCCTGGCCATGATGCAGAACCCCGACTACCGGCTGGACCGGACCGACGAGGAGCTCGCGGCCATCGGCGGGATCGTGTGCTTCAACCTCGCGGAGAGTCACCGGCGGCAGGGGCTGCCGGCGGTGCTGCTCCGCGCGGCCGTGGATCGGTTCCGCGAGCGCGGGCTCACCACCGCCGAGGCGTATCCGTGGAAGGAGCCCTCGCCCCGGCCGGGCCGGAACTACCTCGGTACGGTCGGCCTGTACGAGATCCACGGATTCGCGCGGGCCCGGGAGGCCGGCGACGCCGTGGTCATGCGACGCGACCTGACGATCGGAGGGAGGCCCAGTTGAAGACCTATCCATCAACCGACGGGAAGGCGGTGTTCGTCCGGCTGCCGCGGGGGTCCGACCTGCTCGAAGGGCTGAACGAGGCGGCACGCGAGCTGGGGATCGAGGCCGGGACGCTGCAGGTGATCGGCGCCGTGTCCCGGCTCGCCCTCGGCCAGTACGACCAGGACGCGCACGAGTACACCACGCACGAGCGGGAGGGCGGCCACGAGCTCGCCTCGGGTCTGGGCAACGTGTCCCTTCGCGACGGCGCACCGTTCGTCCACCTGCACGTGGTCGCGAGCGCGACGGACGGGTCGATCCTGGCCGGACACCTGATGCCGGGGACGACGGTCTTCCTGGCCGAGGCCTACTTCCGCCGGCTGGACGGCCCCCCGCCGGTGCGCTCCCACGACGAGGACACCGGGCTTCCCGCATGGCAGTAACGCCGGGGTGCGGAGGCTAGACTCGCGCCCGATGGCGAAGACCCAGGAGAACGGGCGTCCCGCTCCGCACTCCAGCGAGGAGCGGCTCGAGGTCCTGCGCGCCCGCAAGGCCGAGGCGATGCAGGCCGGCGGCGCGGCGGCGATCGACAAGCAGCACGAGCGCGGCAAGCTCACCGCGCGCGAGCGGGTGGAGCGGCTGCTCGATCCCGGCTCGTTCGTCGAGACCGATATGCTCGCCCGTCACCGCGTGCACGCGTTCGGCCTGGACAAGAAGCGGCCCTACGGGGACGGCGTCGTCACCGGGTGGGGCACGATCGACGGTCGGAAGGTCTTCGTGTTCAGCCAGGACTTCACGATCTTCGGCGGCGCGCTGGGCGAGACGTTCGCCGAGAAGGTCTGCAAGATCATGGATCTGGCCGCGGCCACGGGCGCGCCGGTGATCGGCATCAACGACTCGGGCGGCGCCCGGATCCAGGAGGGGGCCGCCTCCCTGGCCGGCTACGGCTACATCTTCGACCGCAACGTCCGGAGCTCGGGCGTCATCCCGCAGATCAGCCTGATCATGGGCCCGTGCGCGGGCGGCGCCGTGTACTCGCCCGCCATGACCGACTTCATCTACATGGTCAAGGACACCTCGCACATGTTCATCACCGGCCCCGACGTCATCAAGACCGTGACCGGCGAGGACGTCACCCAGGAGGAGCTGGGCGGCGCGCTGACCCATGCCTCGCGATCCGGCGTCGCGAACTTCGTGGCCGAGGACGAGGAGGACTGCCTGGCGCAGGTCCGGTACCTGCTGTCGTTCCTGCCGTCGAACAACCTCGAGGACCCGCCGGCATTCGCTCCCACCGACGACCCGGACCGCCGCGACGAGGAGCTCCAGAGCCTCGTCCCGCCGAACCCCCGGGAGCCCTACGACATGAAGGACGTCATCCGGCGGGTGGTCGACTCGGGCGACTTCTACGAGGTCTCTGCGCTGTGGGCGATGAACATCCTCACGGGGTTCGCCCGCCTGGACGGGCGCAGCGTGGGCATCGTGGCGAACCAGCCGAAGGTCCTGGCGGGGACGCTCGACATGGAGTCGAGCGAGAAGGCGGCACGCTTCGTGCGGTTCTGCGACGCGTTCAACATCCCGCTGGTCACGTTCGTCGACGTGCCGGGGTTCCTGCCCGGGACGGCCCAGGAGTACGGCGGCATCATCCGCCGCGGCGCGAAGCTCCTCTACGCGTTCACCGAGGCCACCGTCCCGCGGGTCACGGTCATCACCCGCAAGGCGTACGGCGGCGCCTACGTCGTCATGAACTCGAAGCACATCCGCGCCGACATCGAGTACGCGTGGCCGAACGCCGAGATCGCCGTGATGGGGCCCGAGGGCGCGGTCGGGATCATCCACCGCAAGGAGATCAGCGAGGCCGCCGACCCGGCGGCGCGACGGACGGAGCTGATCGAGGAGTACCAGGAGCGCTTCGCGAACCCGTTCATCGCCGCCGAGCGCGGGTACGTCGACGACGTGATCGACCCCGCCGAGACGCGGCCCCGCCTGATCCAGGCCCTGCGCATGCTGGCCACGAAGCGCGAAGCCGTGCCGGCCCGCAAGCACGGCAACATCCCGCTCTAGACCGATGCCCCGTCCCGAGCTCCCACCCGACGTGACCCCCGAGGAGGAGCGCGTGATCCTCGAGGCCCTCGAGCGGGCCCTCGCCGCCGGCACGACCCCGCCCTCGGCGTGGGCCCTGGCCGGACGGGCCGCGAACCTCCGTCAGGGCACGCTGCAGATCCGCCACCAGTCGGATGCGACGGGGTGGGCGCGCTCGGCCGGGCGGACCTTCGCGAACCGGGGCACCCAGCCGCTCATGGGTCGCGGCGACGCCAAGTGACCGGAGACCGGAGCCCCCGGGTCCCGGCCGGCCCCCAGACCGCGGTGGCCGAACGGCTCCCCTGGGAGGAGGCGTGGCTCCTCGCGGGACGCCTGGAGTCCGAGGGGATCCCCGCCGTCGTCTACCCGCCGGACTACGCCTCGGCGTACGGCGAGGTCCTCGCCCGCGGCTTCCAGGTCCTGGTCCCCGAGGGACGCGAGGATGACGCCCGCGTGATCGTCGCGGACATCTCCGGCTGAAGCTAGCGGGTCAGCAACCGAGCGGTTCCGTCACGATAGGGCCCATGGCGGGCGAACGGAAGATGCCGCTCGAGGGCGTTCGGGTCATCGACGTCGCGACGATCATCGCCGGGCCGGGCATCGCGGCGCACCTGGGTGACTTCGGGGCCGACGTGATCAAGGTCGAGCACCCGGTGACCGGCGACACCGCGCGCGAGCTCGGCTGGAAAGCCGAGGGCGTCGCCCTGTGGTGGAAGCTGCTCGGGCGCAACAAGCGGCCGGTCACGCTGAACCTCTCGGACCCCCGCGGCCAGGAGCTCCTGCTCCGCCTGGCCGAGACCGCCGACGTCCTGGTGGAGTCGTTCCGGCCCCGCACCCTCGAGCGGTGGAACGTGGGGCCGGAGGTCCTGTTCGAGCGCAACCCCCGCCTGGTCCTCCTGCGGACCAGCGGGTTCGGCCAGACGGGACCGTACGCGCCTCGGCCGGGGTTCGGGACGCTCGCCGAGGCGCTGTCGGGCTACGTGCACCTGACCGGGTTCCCCGACCAGCCTCCGGTCCTGCCGCCGGTCGCCCTGGCCGACGAGACCGCCGCCCTCCTCGGCGCGTACGCCGTCATGGTCGCCCTCTACCACCGCGACGCGGGCTCGGGGACCGGCCAGGTGATCGACCTGTCGCTGTTCGAGGCCCTCTTCCGCGCGACCGGCCCCGTGGCGACGGTGCACGACGCGCTGGGGATCGTCGAGGGTCGCCGGGGCAACCGCATCGCGTACGCCGCCCCGCGCGGCGCGTACGTCACGAAGGACGAGCGATGGGTGGCGCTGTCGGGAACCTCGCCGTCGATCGCGGAGCGGATCCTCGCCGCGATCGGCCGCCCCGAGCTCGCCGAGGACCCCCGGTTCGCGACCAACGCGGCCCGCCTGGAAAACGTCGAGGAGCTCGACGCGATCATCCAGCGGTGGATGTCGGAGCACACCCAGGACGAGGTCCTGGCCGCGTTCGAGGCCCATGAGGCGGCGGTGGCTCCCGTCCTGGACGCGGCGCAGATCGCGGAGGATCCCCAGTACCGGGCCCGGGGCACCCTGGTCCGGATCCCCGACGAGGAGCTGGGCGAGGTCCTGCTCCCCGACGTCCAGCCGCGCCTGTCGGCCACTCCCGGACGCATCCGCCACGCCGGGCTGGCCAAGGGCTCGGCCAACGATGCCGTCTACCGCGGGGAGCTCGGCCTCTCCGAGGAGGAGCTCGCCGAGCTCTCGGCCGACGGCATCATCTGATCCGGCTCCTCGGGCCAGCCTCGCCGCTCGGGGTCCCGGACGCCGGGCACGAACAGCAGCAGCGCCGTGACCACGCCGGCGATCGTGGCGCCCCCGATCAGGACCGCGGCCGGCCCGAACGCCACGGCCGCCGGACCGGTCAGCGCGAACGACAGGGGGACCAGCCCGATCGAGACCAGCCAGTCGAGGCTCGTCACCCGCCCGAGGAGCCGCCTGGGCACCAGGCGCTGCATCATCGTCACCCAGACCACGGTCCCCATCTCGAACAGGATCTGCATGAAGAAGAACGCCAGGACGCCCTGCCACACCGAGGTCATGAACCCGAGCACCCCGATGGCCAGCACCCCGATCGCCCAGCACGCGTACATGAACGTCACGAACCGCCGCGGGAGCCCGCGGGCGCCGAGGATCACCGCGCCGAGGATCGCGCCGACGCCGCCGGACGCCAGGATGACCCCGAGCGCTTCGGGGCCCTCCCCCAGCTCCTCCTTCAGACGGAACGGCAGCAGCACCTCGAGCGGCCCGTAGAACGTGAGCAGGCTCAGGAGGGCGGCGATGAGGGTCGCCCAGCACCACGGGTTGCGCCGGACGAATCCCCACCCCTCGCCGAGCTCGCGCCGGAAGCTCCGCGCTGCGGCGTCGACCGACGGGGGGCGGGGGGCGATCAGGGCGACCGCGACGGCCGAGACGAGAAACGTGCCGGCGTCCGCGATGAAGGCCCACCCTGCGCCGAGGCCGGCCACCAGAAACCCCCCCGCCGCGGGACCGAGGAAGCGCAGCATGAGCGGCCGCATCATGCCGCCGAACGCGTTGGCCTGGACCAGATCGTCGGGGCCGAGGAGATCCGGGACGAGGGCGGTCGAGGCCGGGTTGAAGAAGGCGTCGCCGATCCCCATGAACCCGATCAGCACGAGCACGTGCCACAGCTCGAGCGACCCGATCACCGACAGGACCCCGATCGTGCCGATCGCGCCCGCTCGCAAGAGGTCCGCCGCGATCATCACCCGGCGGCGATCCATCCGGTCGCTCATCACGCCCCCCACCAGCAGGAACGCCACGTTCGGCAGGGTCCACACGGCGAACACCAGCGCGAGCTTCGTCGCGCTGCCCGTGAGCTCCAGGACCTGCCAGGCGAGCGCCACCACGAAGATGCCGTCGCCGAGCAGGCTGACGCTCGCGGCCACCGTCCACCGGACGAAATCGCGCTGCCGCAGCGGCTCGAAGATCCTGGGTCTCGACACGGCCCGGAAAGATAGGCTTTAGCGTCCCCCCCGTACCGCAGGAGCCGACGTGGCCGTCCGGCACACCCCGAACCCGAACCATGACCCCGCCCCGCGCGCGGAGCTCGAGGCTCGCCTGCGCGAGGCCGGCGCGGGAACGCCCCGCTGGTGGGGCAACGGGGCCGGAGACACGTACGGCTGGCACGACCACGGCTACCGCAAGGTCCTGTACTGCCGTTCGGGCTCGATCACGTTCCACACGCGCCACGGCGACCTGCGGCTCGGCCCGGGCGACCGGCTGGAGCTGGAACCCGGGACGGAGCACGCGGCGACGGTCGGCCCGGAGGGGTGCGAGTGCGTGGAGGCCTCGGCGTGACGTCCGTGGCGTTCCAGACCGACCAGCTCTTCTTCTCGGCGCCGGGCGGCATCGGGACCTACGTGCGCGAGCTCGTTCCCGCGATGGCGAAGGCCGACCCCTCGCTCGACGTGACGCTGTTCCACGCGCGGTTCCCGGCCGGCCGCCCCGAGCCGTGGAAGGGCGCGTACCCGACCACCGCCCTCGGCCAGCCCATCAGCCGCCTGTACCCGGCGTGGAGCGCCACCGGGCGCCCGGCGCTGCCCCCGGGCCTGGCCGCGCTCGACGTGCTGCACGCGCCGTCGTGCGCGGGGGTGCCGCCCGCCGGAGCGCGGCAGCGGCTCGTGGTGACCGTGCACGACCTCGCGTTCAAGCTCTACCCGAAGCTGTTCCCCCCGGCGTGGCGGACGCTGTTCCGCCGGGGGCTTCGGCGGGCGGTCCGCCAGGCCGACGCCATCATCACGGTCTCGCGCAACACCGCGGAGGACCTCGTCCAGGAGACGCGGGTCGACCCCGGACGCGTGCACGTCATCCCGCTCGCCGCCTGGCTGCCGCCGAGCGAGGAGCCGATCGAGCCGGTCCTGGACCGCCTGAAGATCACCCCGCCGTACCTGCTGTTCGTCGGCACGCTCGAGCCCCGGAAGAACCTCGTCCGGCTGGTCCGCGCGTACCGCCGGGCGGCGGGGACCGGCCTCCCCCACTCACTCGTCCTGGCCGGGCCGATGGGATGGGGCGGACAGCCCCTCCTGCGCGAGCTGGAGCTCGCCGGGCCCGGCAACGTCGTCCTCACCGGTCAGGCGAGCCTCCCCGAGCTGGACGCGCTGTACCGGGGGGCCCATGCGTTCGCGTACCCGTCGCTCTACGAGGGCTTCGGGCTCCCGGTCCTCGAGGCGATGAGCCGGGGGGTGCCGACCGTGACCTCCAACGCCTCGTCGCTCCCCGAGGTGGCGGGCGACGCGGCGATCCTGGTCGATCCGCACTCGGTCCGGGAGATCGCCGACGCCCTGGTGGGGGTGACGGACGAGGCGCGAGGCCTGGAGCTCCGCGTGGCCGGCCTGGCCCGATCGGACCGCTTCTCCTGGGCGGAGACGGCCCGTCTGACACTGCAGGTGTACGAGAAATGAAGGTCTCGCTCGTCGCGACCGTGAAGGACGCGGGATCCACGATCGAGACGTTCCTGCGCTCGATCCGCGCCCAGACCCTGGCCCCCGACGAGGTGGTCGTGGTCGACGGCGGGTCGACCGACGGCACCCTCGAGGCCCTGGAGGCGAGCGGATTCGTGACGACGATCTCGGATCTCGCCGCCAACATCGCCATGGGCCGCAACGCCGCGATCCGGGCGGCCACCCACGACGTCCTGGCGGTCACCGACGCGGACTGCGCGCTCGCCCCGGACTGGCTCGAGCGGATCCTGGTCCCGATCGAAGGGGGCGCCGACGTGGCGATGGGCTTCACCCGGCCCGCGCCGCGGTCCTTCTTCGAGGTGTGCGCCGCGGCGATCGCCGTTCCCGACGTCGACGAGGTCGACCCGTCGGGCTTCATGCCCTCGGCGCGGTCGGTGGCGTTCCGCCGCAGCGCCATCGAGGCCGTGGGCGGCTACCCCGAGTGGCTCGAGGTCGGCGAGGACATGTACGTGAACCAGCGATGGCGCCACTCGGGGCTGCGGATGGAGTTCGTGCCCGACGCACTGGTGTGGTGGCCGATGCGCCCCGACCTGCCGTCGACGTGGCACCAGTACGCCCGATACGCGCGGGGGGACGCCGAGGCTCACATGTACCCCGAGCGCCACGCGATCCGGACCGCGACGTACACGCTTGGACCCGCGCTCTGGCTGTCGGGGCCCCCCCCGGGGGGGGGGTCCGCGCCGCCGCCCGGTGCCACGCGCGGCGGCCCATGGCCCGGGCCCGGAGGATGCTGGCCGGACGGCCCGTGGAGCGCGCGGTCTCGCAGATCGCGGTCCCCGCCCTCATGGCCTTCACCGACGCGGCGAAGCTGTGGGGCTACTGGTCCGGCCGCGCGACACGCTCGCCGGGACGCTAGAGGCCCAGCAGCCTCCGGGCGTTGTCGACCAGGATCGCCTGACGGGCCTCGGGTGACCACGGCAGGTCCTCGGCCTCGGCGAACCATCGCTCGAGCGAGATGAACGGGTAGTCGCTGCCGAACACCGTCCGGTCGTTGAGCCGCTTGCCCGACTCCCGGACGACCTCCGGTGGGAGGTACTTCGGCGCCCAGCCGGACAGCTCGATCCACACGTTCGACTTGTGCAGCGCGATCGCCAGGGCCTCCTGGAACCAGGGGAACCCGAAGTGCGCCGCCAGGAACGTCACCCCGGGAAAGTCCGCACCGATCGTGTCGAGGAACCCCGGATGCGAGTAGCGGATCTTCGTCCCGCCGGCCCCCGGCGTCCCGGCGCCGATCCCGCACGTCCCCGTGTGGAACAGGCACACGAGACCGCGCTCCTGGCAGGCGTTCCAGAGCGCGTAGAAGCGCTGGTCGCCGGGATCGAAGGCCTGCATCGTCGGATGGAACTTGAGCCCCTTCAGGCCGAGGTCCGCGGCCCGGGCCACGCGGTCGGCCGGGTCGGGCGCGTGGGGATCGACCGAGCCGAACGCGGTGAGCACGCCGGGGAACCGTTCCGACAGGCCGGCCAGCCACTCGTTGCCCAGCCATCCACGCCCCGTCACCGACTCGTCGTCCCAGTCGAGGACCACGCCCAGGATGTCGTGCTCCGCGTACTCGGCGGCGACCTCCTCGACGGACTTGCGCTCGGGCGCGTTGCGGAAGTACGCCTCGGTCGCCGCCAGGTGCGGGCCGATGGCCTGCGAGAGCCACGCCTCCGTCGGGAGGTGCACGTGCAGGTCGATCGCCTTCACGCGGTATGCGGCCTACTGGCCGTAGTCGTAGAAGCCCTTGCCCGTCTTGCGCCCGAGGTAGCCGGCCTGGACCATCCTCCGCGCGAGGGGCGGGGGCGCGAACTCCTGGCTCTTGAACTCGTCGTAGAGGACCTCGCCGACCGACAGCATGGTGTCGATGCCGATCAGGTCGAGCAGCTCGAGGGGGCCCATCGGGTGTCCCAGCCCGAGCTTGATCGCCGTGTCGATGTCCTCCTTCGACGCGAAGCCCTCCTCGTACATCTTCACGGCCGCGTTCAGGTAGCTGGTCAGGAGCAGGTTGACGATGAACCCGGCGCGGTCCTTGGCCAGGACCGTGGTCTTGCCGAGCTTCTCGCCGAAGCCCTTCGCGAACTCGACCGTCTCGTCGCTCGTCGTGAGGGCCTTGACCAGCTCGAGCAGCTTCATGACGGGCGGTGGGTTGAAGAAGTGCATCCCGATGACCTTGTCGGGGCGCTTCGTCGCCGTCGCCATCTGCACGAGGGGGAGCGACGAGGTGTTCGACGCGAGGATCACCTCGGGCTTGGTCAGCTCGTCGAGGCGCGAGAAGAGGTCGACCTTGGTCGGGAGGTCCTCGGTGACGGCCTCGATGACCAGGTCGACCCCGGCGAGGTCATCGAGGTTCGTCGTGCCCTTGAAACGTCCGCGGAGCTCGTCCCGGGCGGACTCATCCAGTTTGCCCTTCGTGACGGCCTTCTGGAGCGACTTCTCGATCGCGCCCTGGCCACGCTCGACCCGCGCGTCGTCGCGCTCCAGGTAGATCACGTCGCTCCCGGCCTTGGCCAGGACCTCGACGATGCCGGAGCCCATGATGCCGCAGCCCAGCACGCCGACGGTCTTCACGTCGTCAGGGTTCATCTCGCCTCCAGAGCTGATCGGGGCCGACAGCGTAGAGCCGGCCCCGATCAACCTGCAACGCGCCTACGGAAGTGCGCGATGGCCCACGTAGCGGTCGATGTACGAATACGGCCGGGCCGTGCGATCGCCCACGGGCTCCTTCGGCAGGACGGTCCAGCCGTTGTCGCTCGCCTCGACGGGGACGCCCGCCTCGGCCGCACCCTCCAGGACCAGCTCGTACGCCGCCTTGGCGTGGTCGAACGTCCCGAGGTAGTCGTGCGTGGCCATCGCTGCCTTGGCCTGTCCGATCTGCGCGTCGGCCCGGGCCAGCTCGTCCGCCGCGGCGGCGCTGTCTGGGGCGGCCAGGATGTCCTCGGCGATCGCGTTGGCGTTGGTGATGTAGGCCGCCGCCCCGAACCGGTTGAAGTTGTCGTGGTCGAACTGGCTGAAGTCCCAGTTCAGGTCGATGCAGCTCATCATCGAGTTCGTCAGGTCGCCGGCCCACGCGAAGAACAGCGAGCCGGTGGGCTCGAAGTCCCGCCGCGTCTCGTAGTCGTAGCCGTCGTGCGGGTGGCTCATCCCGATGTGGTGCCCGAACTCGTGGATCTGCGTCGTGGTGAGGCCGTACCCCAACGATACGATGAACGGCGAGACGAAGTTGAACACCCCGCTTTGCGTACCGTCGACGTAGTTGTCGTCGGCGAAGCCCAGGAAGGGCGCGCTCTGCTTCGTTTCGGTCGCATAGTTGAAGTGGAGCCCCTCGTAGTCCCCGCCGCCGTCGCGGACGCGGTCCAGGTTCAGCGCGTTGTCCAGGAACAGGTTGGCAAACGCGGGGTAGGGATACGCGGGGTAGCAGACCTGATCGCGGAGCCACTTGCTGTAGCACTGCTGGGACTTGGTCCCGAGGAACGGCACGTCCTGCTGGTCCAGGGTGTAGTCCACTCGGTGGAGCTCGCTCACCTCGGACAGCGTCAGCGAGTTGGTCTGGTACTTCTGCGACGCGTTGACCCCCCGCCATCCCTCGTAGGTGTTGAGGTCCAGGTTGATGGACCCCGGCAGGCGCGGGGGCGTCAACGCCGGCGGGTAGAGCGGGGACGTCGTGAACAGCGTGTCGATCGCCGAGTACCGCGCCAGCCTGCCGAGGTCGCTCGCCAGCTTGGCGGGGCGGCGGTAGCCGCCCTGCATGTATTCCCAGATCGGCGGGAGGCGGTAGTCGGGCACGCCGTCGCCGTCGATGTCGGCGTCGTCGACGTTCCAACCGCCGTTCCAGGAGTCCGGGCCGGCCGAGAGGTCGTGGAACCACACGCGGTGCGTGCCCCGGGAGCCGAGCCCCGTCTCCTCGTCGTCGGCGGTCGTCCCGCCCCACGCGATGATCTTTCGGCTCTGGCGGTTCCGGCCGAAGTCGTAACCGGTGTCCGGGTCGGGCTCGTTGAACTTGGTGTAGGTGTGGAACTTGAAGTCGGGGCGTCCCCACCAGTTGATGAAGAAGACGGTGTCCTCACGAGTGTCGACACCGGCCGGCGCGTGATCGATCAGCCATTTCTCCACGGTCGGCGCGTCGATGAAGTAGTTCGTGCCGACGTCGAGGACGTTGTTCTGCTGGTTGTTGTACTCCTCCTGGAACAGGGTCCGGGACAACCCGTCCACCGTGGACTGAGGCTTCGCCAGCCCCGTGAGCGCGTCGAAGAGCGAGCTCTCGAAGGCCGCGTCGGTGTAGGTGACGTCGAAGTCGTAGGTGTAGTTGAGCCCGAGGTACTCGGTCACGCCGTACCACAGGCGGGACCGGACCACGGACCGGTACTCCGACGGCAGCTGGGCGAGGAACGTCGACTGGCTCACCTTGTCGGGCTCGTAGCCGACGAACACGAAGTTGACCGGCACCTCCTCGCGCAGATCGGCGATCGCGCCGGGGACGAGGTTGGCGAAGGGCGCGGCGGTGGCGCCGCCGCCGAGGGGCAACGTCAACAGCACGGCCAGGACGGTGAGGGTCGGAAGCAACCGGCGCATCAGTGCGCTCCTTTCCTGCGAGGGGGCGCCCCGGCGGTCCGGGAATCGTGAGGCGAATCCTACCGGCCGGAGTGCGGGGTTCGTCAGGTATCGAGAATGGGTCGGCTCGGCTGGGTTCGGTTCCCGGTACGGTGAGCGGGTGCGTGCCGTCGGGATCGTGCTGTTGACGCTCGGGCTCCTGGGCACCGCGGGCCTGATCCTGCTGCTCGCGGTGGCCGACGCCGCCGGTCCGATCTCGCTGCAGGGCGACGCGCCGATCGTCCTGGGGATCGCCCTGGTATGCGTGACGCTGCTGGGCGCCGGCGCGGCCCTGGTCCGCCGACCCCGCCCGCCGGACTAGGGCAGCGGCCGGGGCTCCGGCCCCGTGTACTCCACGTTCCGCCAGCCGACGTCGCGGTACGGGCGGTCCTGCGTCTGCTGCTCGAACACGTGAGCGCAGAAGCCGGGGGCGCGGGCGATCACGTAGAAGGCCTTGCCGATGGCCGGGTCCAGGCCGAGCTCGAGCAGGAGCGCGGCCATCGCGCCGTCGATGTTGAGCGGCAGGGCCCGCCCCAGGACCTCCGCGGCGGCGGCCTCGACCTCGCGGGCCAGC
>JBBDTT010000002.1:0-14037 GCA_040904285.1 Actinomycetota bacterium | reverse complement strand
ATGGCCGAGCGACACTTCGGCGTGCCGCGGCCACGGCCGGCGGTGGACCCCGAGGAGCTGCCCTCGGTCCTGGCGACGGTGGTCACTTCGAGCGGTCCACTGTGGAACCAGCAGGCCTACCTGGCAGAGGTCTGGGAGCGGACCGAGGCGGAGGGCGCGGTGTACACGGGGCTGCAGCCGTTGCAGGCCTTCGTCGACGACGCGGGTCCGGATGCCGTCGCGGCCTCGATCGAGACGACGGGGGACGGCTCGATCAGGCCGGTGCTGTACGTCCGGCGCGGAGGCTCGCTCGAGGAGCACCCCCTGGAAGAGCATCCCCTCTTCGACTATCGAGGACCGCGGTACGTTCTGGAGATCGCCCGCATCGTGAAGGGAGCCCTGACGTGAGCTACGAAGAGGAGATGGACGAGCGCGAGTACTCGCCCTCGGACGAGGAGCTGACCGACCTGTACCACCGCGTGCGCACGATCGCCGTCGTCGGCGCGTCGGGCGACGCGGCCAAGGCGGCGCACCGCATCCCGAAGTACCTGCAGAGCGCCGGATACACGATCACTCCGGTGAACCCGCGGGGCGGCGAGCTGTTCGGCGTGCCCGTCGTCACCTCGCTCGCCGAGCTCGACTCGGCCCCGGACGTGGTGGACGTCTTCCGGCCCGCCGCGGAGACGCCGGACATCGCTCGTGCGGCGGTCGAGGCCGGCGCGAAGGTGCTGTGGCTGCAGGAGGGGATCTACAACGACGAGGCCCGCGAGATCGCCGAGGCCGCCGGGTTGACCGTGATCATGGGCCGGTGCATGGGGGCCACGCACCAGATGCTCGGCATCGGCCGCGTGTCCTGAGCCTATCGCTCCCGGCCCGGCGCGAGGACCTTTCGGATCAGGCTGCTCGCGCCCGCCACCAGCCGGTCGCGGTCGATGCTCTCGGTCCCGCCGTAGAGGATGGCGTGCTCGAGGGTGCCCTGGACGGCGTGATCGATGAGCGCCGCCGTGGTCTCCGGGTCCGCACACTCGAACACCCCGGCCTCGACGCCCATCTTGATGCCGGTCGAGAACATCGCCTGGAGCCTGGCCTCGCACTCGGCGAACGGCGCGAACGTCTCCGGCGTGTAGCCCTCCTGGGCGAAGACCTGGCACTGGTCCGCGTGCTCGAGCATGAAGTCGATCATCGACTCGACCGTCGCGTCGGCGAGGGCCCACCAGTCGTCCTTGCCCACCCGCGCGAAGAACTGCGAGGCGTGGGCGATGAGCTCGTCGACGAACCGACGCTTCAGGGCGCCGAGCAGCGCTTCCTTGGAGTCGTAGTACAGGTAGAACGTGCCCTTGGCGACGCCGGCGGCCTCGGTGATGTCGGCGACCGTGACGTTGGGGATCCCCTTGGCGACGAACACGCGAAGGGCGGCGTCCAGGATGTCCTCCCGCCGCTCCTCGGGCCTCTTGGTGACCCGCCGCCGCGCTTCCGCCGCCGTCGTGCTCATACTGACCACCGGTCAGTATACGGCCGACGTCCGGGCCGGGCCGTACCCCGTCGGGCGCGGACCACCGCTCGGTTCACGAGGGCGACGACGGAGACCGCAATGACCAGGACCGCGCCGACGAGGATCGCGTTGCCGAGGCCGTCGCCTGCCAGTGAGATCCCCGGGTCGAAGGCGACGTACATCGTTCCTCCGGACCCATCACGTAGAAGCCCACGGCGCGCTCGTGCTCCGGGCCCGTCGTCACGACCCGTGCGCGGCCCCGGAATCGGAACCCCTTGCGCAGGATGGGATCGACGACGTTCACCTCCACGCGGGGATCGCGCCGGAGGTTCCTCATGGTCCCGGGCGACTCCAGGTCGGCGAAGATCAGGTGGTCGTCGTCCCAGACCCGAACCGTCACCTTCGGGGAGACGTTCGGGCTCCCGTCCGCGTTGACCGTCGCGACGAACCCGAGCCGCGTTCGTTGCACCAGCTCGCGGACCTCGGGCGTGATCGCGGGCATGGCGCCTACGCCAGCGCGCGTTCGAGGTCGGCGACGAGGTCCTCGGGATCCTCGATCCCGACGGAGAGGCGAACCAGGGTGTCGGGGACCTCGAGGGGGGAGCCCGCGGTGCTCATGTGGGTCATCCGGCCGGGGTGCTCGATGAGGGACTCGACGCCCCCAAGGGACTCGGCCAGGAAGAACAGCTCGGTACGCGCCGCGACGGCGAGCGCGGCCTCGGAGGACTCGAGCTCGAACGACACCATGCCCCCGAACCCGTCCATCTGCCGCCGGGCGACCTCGTGGCCGGGGTGGGACTCCAGACCCGGGTAGTGCACGGCCGTGACCCGGGGATGGCCGGAGAGGAACGCCGCAACCGCGGCCGCGCCGGCGCAGTGCGCGTCCATGCGCAGGGCGAGGGTCTTCACGCCGCGCAGGACCAGGAAGCAGTCGAACGGACCGGGGACGGCGCCCGCCGCGTTCTGGAGGAACGCGAGGCGCTCGTGCAGCTCGCCGTCGCCGGTGAGGATCGCGCCGCCGACCACGTCGGAGTGGCCCCCCAGGTACTTGGTCGTCGAGTGCACGACCACGTCGGCGCCGTGCGCCAGGGGGCGCTGCAGGTAGGGCGACGCGAACGTGTTGTCCACGACCAGGCGCGCACTGCCGGCGTGGGCGACGTCGGCCACCGCCGCGATGTCGACGACTTTCAGGAGCGGGTTCGTGGGCGTCTCGGCCCAGATCATGCGCGTCTCCTCGCGCATCGCGGCGCCGACGGCGCGGTGGTCGGTCAGGTCGACGGTGTCGAACTCCAGGCCCCACTCGGCGAGGACCTTCGAGAGCAGCCGGTAGGTCCCGCCGTAGACGTCGTCGCCCAGCACGACGTGGTCGCCCGGCTTGAGCGTGGAGAACAGCGTCGCGGTCGCGGCCATGCCGCTGGCGAAGGCCAGCCCGTGCGCGGCCTCCTCGAGCGCGGCGAGGCACGACTCGAGCGCCGTCCGCGTCGGGTTGCCGGTCCGCGCGTAGTCGTAGCCCTTGTGCTTGCCGACGTCCTCCTGCGCATATGTGCTGGTCTGGTAGATCGGCACGTTCACCGAGCCGTAGGCGGGCTCCGGCTCCTGCCCGGCGTGGATGGCCTTGGTCCGGAACCGCATCAGCGCCCCCGGTGCGCCAGGTGCTCGAGGAGATCGCTTCGGGTCAGCACGCCGATGGCCTCGGTGCCCCGCGTCACCAGGACCGCGGGCCCGTGCTGGAGCTGCTCGAACGCGACCTCGACGGCCTCGGTCTCGTCGACGAAGGGGAACGGCGGGCCCATGGTCTCCGCGACGTCGGCCTGCAGCGCGTCGGGGTCGCGGAACAGGCGGTCGAGGAGCTCGCGCTCCCGGATGGAGCCCACGAACGCCGTGATGTCGGTGCCCTCCTCCCGCGTGACCGGGGCCTGGCTGATCCCGAACTGCTGCAGGACGTCGACGGCCTGGCGCACCTTGGCGTGGGCGCCGACCGTCACGAGCGGCGGCACCTCGCCGTGGTGCTTCTCCTTCAGGAGCTCGCCGAGGCGCATGATCTCGGGCCGCTCGACGAAGCCGTACTGGAGCATCCACGTGTCGGAGTAGAGCTTCGAGAGGTAGTTGCGGCCGGTGTCGGGGAGGATCACCGCGATGAGGGCGGACTCGTCGAGGTCCTTCGCGATCTCCATCGCGGCGAAGACGGCGGTGCCACCCGAACCGCCCACCAGGATGCCCTCCTCGCGGGTGACGGCCCGCGCGGTGAGCAGCGAGTCTCGGTCGGACACCCGGACCCACTCGTCGACGATCCTCGGGTCGAACGTCTCGGGCCAGAAGTCCTCGCCGATGCCCTCGGTCAGGTACGGGCGGGCCTCGTCGCCGGAGTACAGGGAGCCCTCCGGGTCGGCACCGATCACCCGGATCGCCGGGTTCTGCTCCTTGAGGTAGCGCCCCGTGCCGGTCACCGTCCCGCCGGTCCCCACGCCGATCACGACGTGCGTGAGCTTGCCCTCGGTCTGGCGCCACAGCTCGGGGCCGGTCGAGTCGTAGTGGGCCTGCGGGTTGGCCTGGTTGTAGTACTGGTTCGGCTGGAACGCGCCGGGGATCTCCTCGGTCAGCCGGTCGGCCACGCGGTAGTAGGACTCGGGGCTCTCGGGCGGGACGGCGGTCGGCGTGATCACGACCTCGGCCCCGTAGGCGCGGAGCAGCGCGACCTTCTCCTGGCTCATCTTGTCCGGCATCACGAAGATGCACTTGTAGCCGCGGATGGCGGCGGCGATGGCCAGCCCGTGGCCGGTGTTGCCGCTCGTCGGCTCGACGATCGTGCCGCCGGGCTTGAGCCGTCCCTCGCGCTCGGCGGCCTCGAGCATCGGCAGGGCGATGCGGTCCTTCACCGAGCCGCCCGGATTCAGCATCTCGAGCTTCGCGAGGATGGCGGGCTTGAGGCCTCGGCCGATCTTGGCCAGGCGAACGAGGGGCGTGTTCCCCGTCGCGTCGAGGAAGGAATCGAGCACGTCCATGGGCCCGCCTCCGGGTCTGGGTGGGTGGCCCATCCTACGCGCGCGATCCTAGGATGGCCGCTATGTCGGGTCCCCGGGAGGTCCGCGCTCCCCGAGGCACGGAGCTGTCGTGCCGGGGGTGGCCCCAGGAGGCCGCCCTGCGCATGCTCATGAACAACCTGGATCCCGACGTCGCCGAGCGGCCCGAGGACCTCGTGGTGTACGGCGGCACCGGGCGGGCCGCTCGCTCGTGGGAGGCGTTCGACGCGATCGTGTCCGCGCTGCGATCGCTCGCGGACGACGAGACGCTCCTGATCCAGTCCGGGAAGCCGGTCGGAGTGTTCCGGACCCATCCGGGCGCGCCCCGGGTGCTGATCTCGAACGCGATGCTCGTCCCGAAGTGGGCCGACTGGGAGACGTTCCGCGAGCTCGAGCGGGCCGGCCTGACCATGTACGGCCAGATGACGGCCGGGTCCTGGATCTACATCGGCACGCAGGGCATCCTCCAGGGGACGTACGAGACGCTGGCCGAGCTCGCGGCGCAGCACTTCGGGGGGACCCTGGCCGGCCGGGTGGTCCTGACCGCGGGGCTCGGGGGCATGGGTGGCGCGCAGCCGCTGGCCGTCACGATGAACGACGGGATCGCCCTGTGCGTCGAGGTCGACCCCGCGCGGATCGAGCGCCGTGTCAAGACCCGGTACCTCGACCGCGAGACCGACGACCTGGAGGAGGCGCTGCGCTGGGTCGAGGAGGCCCGGGCCGCGGCGGAGGCGGTCTCGATCGGGCTGGTGGGCAACGCGGCCGAAGCCTTCCCGGAGCTGTTCCGGCGTGGGTTCCGGCCGGACGTCGTGACCGACCAGACCAGTGCGCACGACCCGGTCGGTGGGTACGTCCCCGCGGGGCTGGCGCTTCCAGAGGCAGCCGCTCTCCGCGATCGTGACCCTGAGGAGTACGCCCGACGGTCGTTCCTTTCGATGGCGGCCCACGTCGAGGCGATGGTGGAGTTCAAGGACGCCGGGGCGGTCGTGTTCGACTACGGCAACAACCTCCGTGCCGGAGCCGAGCAGGGGGGGTACGCGCGGGCGTATGACTACCCGGGCTTCGTCCAGGCCTTCGTCCGGCCGCTGTTCTGCGAGGGGAAGGGCCCGTTCCGGTGGGCGGCGCTGTCGGGGGACCCGGCGGACATCCTCGAGACCGACCGCGCGGTCCTCGAGCTGTTCCCCGACGACGAACGCCTGCACCGGTGGATCGGGATGGCCCAGGAGCGGGTCGCGTTCCAGGGCCTGCCCGCGCGGATCTGCTGGCTGGGCTACGGGGAGCGCGACCGGGCCGGCCTGCGGTTCAACGAGCTGGTCCGCCGGGGACGGGTGTCGGCGCCGATCGTGATCGGACGCGACCACCTGGACGCCGGCTCGGTGGCCTCCCCGTACCGCGAGACCGAGGGGATGCTCGACGGGTCGGACGCCATCGCCGACTGGCCGATCCTGAACGCGCTCCTGAACACCGCGGCGGGCGCGCACTGGGTGAGCGTCCACCACGGCGGCGGCGTGGGCATCGGCTACTCGATCCACGCGGGCATGGTGGTGGTCGCCGACGGAAGCGACGACGCCGCCGAGCGCCTCTCACGGGTGCTCGTCACCGACCCGGGGACCGGCGTGATCCGCCACGCCGACGCCGGCTACGAGCGCGCCATCGAGGTCGCCGCCGAGCGCGGCGTGCGGCTCCCCTGGCGGGAGTGAGTCGGATCCTTCGCTAGGGCGCCGGGACCTCTCCGGCCGGCTCGAGGTAGCCGCTGATCACGAACGCCATCGAGTAGGCCCCGGTCGCTCCGTTGCGCCGCAGACACAGCTGCGCAGAGAAGTCACCGGGGTCCACGGTGCCTGCCGACGGGATCCCGGTGCCCACGTGGACGAGCGTCTGCACGGCGCCCGAACGAACGTTCCCTTGCGTGCTGAGCGGAACTGGTACGAAGAAGCCGTTCATCGTGACCGTGTTGGTCTTGAGGATCGCCAGCTGGACTCCGGGGTTCACTCCCGCGGCCGACACGGGTGTGATCTGCACCGTGATCGACTCGATGGTCAGAATCTTCCCGGCCGGCGCGGGGATGGACACGCACCCATTGCTCAGGTTCGCGGGGAGGGGAACGTTCCCCCCCGCCACCTGGAGGGGCGTCGTTCCGGGACCGATCTGGGCGCGGGCCGTGCCTGCCCGATTCGTGACCCCAAGGATCGCGACGAGCGCGACCACCGAGGCCGCAGCGATCGCCGCGACGTGGGTCCTGGGAGTCTTCATGGTGCCTCCCCTCCGCCGGGGAGCCTCCCCGGCTCTGTCCTCACGCTAGCCCTGGGGGCGAGTGCCCGTCGAGCCTCGTCGTAGGCGTGGGCGGTCCCGGCCGGTACTATCGGGCCACCTCCCCGATCCGAAGGAGCCCCTCATCAAGATCGCGATCGTCGGTGCGGGCCACGTGGGCCTCGTCACCGGAGCGTGCTTCGCCGCCGTCGGACACGACGCGGCGGCACTCGACATTGATGCCGAGCGCATCGAGCGGCTTCGACACGGCGAGAGCCCGTTCTTCGAGCCGGGCCTCGACGAGCTGCTGGCGGCGACCTCCGCGGCCGGACGCCTGCGGTTCACGACCGACCCGGCGGAGGCCCTCGCCGGCGCGGAGCTGGCGTTCCTGTGCGTGGCCACGCCGAACGACGAGCGAGGCAAGGTCGACCTGCGCGGCGTGGTGTCCGCGGCGCGTTCGGTCGCGCACCACGCGGAGCCCGACACCGTCCTGGTCAACCGGAGCACGGCCCCGGTGGGTACGGCGGGGTACCTCCGCTCGATCGTCGAGGAGAGCCGAGAGGGCGAGGTGCGCGTCGCGGTGAACCCCGAGTTCCTCGCCGAGGGCACGGCCGTGCGCGACTTCCTGTTCCCCGACCGGATCGTGATCGGCGCGTGGGACCCCGAGGCCGGGGAGCGCGTCAAGGGGGCCTACGAGCCCATCCTCTCCCGGGCCGTGTCCGGCGACCTGCCGGCGGGCGTCGAGGCGCGGGTGTACGACACGGACTCGCCGGTGCCCGTGGTCATCACCAACACCCCCACCGCGGAGCTCATCAAGTACGCCTCCAACGCCTTCCTGGCGATGAAGATCTCGTTCATCAACGAGATGGGCTGGATCGCGGACGAGGTCGGGGGCGACGTGACCGAGGTCGCCCGCGCGGTCGGCCTGGACCGCCGCATCGGCCCGCACTTCCTGCAGGCCGGCATCGGGTGGGGGGGGTCGTGCTTCCCGAAGGACATCGTCGCGCTGCAAGGGATGGCCGCGACGCACGGACTGGAGGCGCGTCTGCTCAAGGCGGCCAACGACGTGAACGCGGACCAGCACCTGTGGGTCGTCCGCAAGCTCCAGCGCCATCTGAAGACGCTCGTCGGCCGCCGCGTCGCCCTGCTGGGGCTCGCGTTCAAGCCGAACACCGACGACCTGCGCAACGCGCCGGCGATCGAGATCGCGGCCGAGCTCACCCGCTCCAGCGTGCGTGTGAAGGCCTACGACCCGATCGTCAAGGAGCTTCCCCAGGAGCTCGCCGGGGTCGTCGAGCTCGCGGACGATCCCATGTCGGCGGCGAGCGGCGCCGAGGCCCTCGTGCTGGTCACCGAGTGGCCGCAGTTCCGCGACCTCGACCTCCACGCGCTCGGCTCGGTCATGCGCGAGAAGCTCTTCCTGGATGGCCGGAACTTCCTGGACCCGGAGGTCGTCCGGGCCGCCGGGTTCACCTACGTCGGCGTCGGCCGCTGACGAGTCAGCCCGCGTGAGGAGCTACGTGGGCGCCGAGCCGGTCCGCAAGATGGTCGATGCGAGCAGTGAGCCGCGCGTCCAGCGAATCGATGCGACCGCTCAGCTTGGTGTCCAGCGAGTCGATGCGACCGCTCAGCTTGGTGTCCAGGGCGTCGATGCGCGTCCCCAGTCCTGCGATCTTGGAGCCCAGGTAGTACAGGTTCCCGAAGGTCGCGGCCGTGAGGATCCCAAGCGCAGCCCAGATCACGGCGTCCATCCCGTCGAGCACGATAGCACCCGACACTGACACGAATGCCGCTACGCAGGCCTCCAGTCCCTGGTCACCTCGCGCACCTTCGCGCGGATCTCGCCGGCGTCGACGCGCGTGAGGGCCCCCTCCTCGAAGATCGTGTCGCCCCCGACGATCACGCGGCGGATCGCGTCGGGCTGCATCGCGTAGACGACCTGCTTCGCGGCCGTGGCCTCCGGCTGGAGTGACAGCGACGCGAGGTCGAGGACGACCAGGTCCGCGGCGTGATCGGCCGCGATCCGTCCGATCGGCAGGCCGAGGGCCTCGCCGCCCCGGGCGGTGCCCATCGCGAGCGCCTCCTCGGCGCGCAGGGCGGTGGCGTCGGTCAGGCGGCCCTTCTGCAGAAGCGCCGCCATGCGCATCTCCTCGAACACCGACTGCCGGCTGTTGGTGCAGCCCCCGTCGGTCCCGAGGCACACGCGGATGCCGCGCTCGAGCATCTCGCGGACCGGCGCGATGCCGTCACCCAGGAACAGGTTGGCGCCCGGGTTGTGCACCACGGACGCCCCGCGTTCGGCCATGACCGCGAGGTCGTCCTCGTCGACCCACACGCAGTGGACCATCAGGGCGCGCTCGTTGAGGACCCCCAGGGAGTCGAGGTACCGAACCGGGGAGGCGCCGTGTTGCACGAGGCTCTGCTCGCGCTCGTAGCGGCCCTCCGCGACATGGACGTGCATCGGGACGCCGAGCTCCTCGGCCACCGCCGCCCCGGCGGCGAGCATCCTTGCGCTGGCCGCGTGGATGGAGTGCGGCGCCGGATGCACGAACGCGCGGGTGTCCCCGCGAACCTCGTGATGCAGCGCGCGCACGTTCTCCTCGGCGCGGTCCGGCGCCTCCTGGTAGCGCGAGGGCGCGCCCGTCCAGTCGTACATCGCGCGGGCGAGCACGATGCGCACGCCGACCTCGCGGGCGGCCTCGATCACCGCCATGGCGTTCTCGTTCCCGCCGTCGTTCAGGTAGAAGAAGTCGGCCACGGTCGTGACGCCCATTCGGGCCATCTCCGCGAAGTCGAAGCGCGCGCCGGTCCCGATCGCGTCGCGGTCGAGGCGCTCCGAGAAGGGATAGAGGACGCGGTCGCGCCACGCCATGAACGACAGGTCGTCGCCGTAGCCGCGGAGGAGGGCCTGGAACGAATGCGCGTGCGCGTTCACCGTCCCGGGAACGACGGCGACGTCGCCCCAGTCCTCGCGTTCCTCGTGCGGATGGTCGTTCGCCAGCTCGGCGGGTGGTCCGACGGCGACGATCCGCTCGCCCTGGACGAGCAGGCCGTGGTCGCGTTCCCACCGGCCGTCGGCGAACACCAGGCGCGCAGCGACGAGCGTCACGCGCCCGGTTGTATCACGCAGTTGCCCGAGGAGGGTCCCCGCGCCTAGCCTGCCGCGGATGCCGGTGCTCGTGGGGAACTCGCTGTCGGTCGAGGACGTCCTCGCGGTCGCGAGAGGCGCGAGCGCCGGCCTGGCCCCCGGCGCCCGCGAGCGGATGGCGGCCTCGCGGCGGATCGTCGAGGAGCGCGTCGCGTCGAACGAGACGGTCTACGGCGTGACGACCGGGATCGGCGACCTGGCCACCGTGCGCATCGCGCCCGAAAAGGCCCGCAAGCTTCAGGCCGATCTGCTGAAGAGCCACGCGGTGGGCCTCGGGCCCGCGCTGTCCGAGCCGGAGACGCGGGCGATGCTGCTGCTGCGCGCGCACGTCCTGGCCCGGGGGCACTCGGGGGTCCGGCCCGAGATCGTCGACCTCCTGCTGGGGATGCTCGAGCACGGCCTGCATCCGGTGGTGCCCGAACAGGGATCGCTCGGCGCCTCAGGCGACCTCGCGCCGCTGGCCCACCTGGCCCTGCCGCTGATCGGCCTCGGCGAGGTGGTCCTCGAGGGTCGGCGCCTGCCGGGGGCCGAGGGCATGGCCGCGGCGGGACTCGCGCCGGTCGAGCTCGAGGCGAAGGAGGGGCTCGCGCTCGTCAACGGCACCCAGGGCATGCTCGCGGTGGGCCTGCTCACCCTCGGACGGGCCGAGGCCCTCGCCAAGGCCGTCGACGTGGCGGCGGCCATGACGATCGAGGCCTGCCTCGGTACCGACGGGCCGTTCGACGCGCGGCTGCAGGCGCTGCGTCCCCACCCCGGTCAGGCCGCGTCGGCGGCGAACCTGCGCGCGCTGATGTCCGGGAGCGAGATCGTCGCGTCCCACCGCGAGAGCGCCCACCTGGTGCAGGACGCGTACTCGCTGCGGTGCGCGCCGCAGGTCCACGGCGCGTTCCGCGACGCGGTCGCCCACGCCCGCCGGGTCCTCGAGATCGAGATCGACTCGGTGGTGGACAACCCCGTGGTCATGCCCGACACCGGCGAGATCCTGTCGGGCGGCAACTTCCACGGCCAGCCCGTCGCCAACGTGCTGGACGCCCTGGCCGCCGCGACCGTGTCGCTCGCCTCGATCTCGGAGCGGCGCCTGTACCGGCTGGTGGATCCCGCCCACTCCCACGGACTCCCGCCGTTCCTGGTCGAGGAGAGCGGGGTGAACTCGGGCTTCATGCTGGTCCAGTACACGGCCGCCTCGCTGGTGAGCGAGTCGAAGTCGCTCGCCCATCCGGCGGCGGTCGACTCGATCCCGTCGAGCGCCGGTCAGGAGGACCACGTCTCGATGGGGATGATCTCGGCCCGTCACGCCCGGGCCTGCGTGGCCAACGCCGAGGCGGTCGTCGCGCTCGAGGCCTTCGCCGCCGCCCAGGGCCTGGACTTCCGCGCGCCGCTGGTGCCGGGCGCGGGTTCCCGGGCGGGGCTGGCCGCGGTGCGCGAACGCATCGCGCACCTGGCCGAGGACCGGGAGATCCGCACGGACCTCGAGGCGGCGGTCGAGCTGGTCCGCGGAGGCACGCTGGTCGGCCGGGTGGAGCTGGTCGTCGGCCCGCTCGGCTGAATCCTCGGGCCGGCCGCTCAGGTCGTGACCCGCGCGCCCCCGATGTGGACCGCTCGCACCGGATCGTGGCCGGGCCGATAGGGGACCATCCGGAACTCGGCGTGGTCGAGGACGACGAAGTCCGCGCGCTTGCCCGGCTCCAGCGAGCCGAGCTCATCGTGCAGCCCGAGCACCCAGGCCGGGTTGATCGTCGCCGCGGTGAGCGCCTGAGCGGGGGTGAGGCCGTAGCCGAAGCACACCACCGCGATCGTGAAGGGCATCGAGGCGGTGGGAGAGGTGCCGGGATTGCAGTCGGTGGCGACCGCCAGCGGCACGCCCCCCGCCAGCAGGCGATCAACGCGGGGCCGGTGCGCTCGGAGGAAGGCGCTGGACGCGGGGAGCATCACGCCGACCGTCCCCGCCGTGGCGAGCGCCGCGATCCCGGCGGCGTCGACGGCGCGCTGGCGGGCGGCGCGGCGCCGGCCGGCGCGCGCGGCGGCCTCGGCGGCCCCGGTGTGGCCGAGCTGCTCGGCGTGCGATCGGACCGCCAGGCCCAGGCCGGTCGCGACCTCGGCCACCCGGGCGAGGTCCTCGACGGTGAACGCGATGTCCTCGACGTAGACGTCTACCGCGTCGGCCAGGCCGTCGGCCGCGGCGCGGGGGAGCAGGTCCCGGCACACCTCCTCCACCCACGCCTCGCGGGTCGAGCCCGGCGGCACCGCGTGGCAGGCGAGGAGGGTGACGGTGGCTCGCTGCGGGATGCGCTCGGCCAGCGTCCGGGCCAGCCGGGCCTGGCGCAGCTCGGCCTCGACGGACAGGCCGTAGCCGGTCTTGAGCTCCAGGGCGCTGGTCCCGCCCGCCAGCATCTCGCGAGCCAGGCCCTCGGAGAACTCCATGACCGCCTCGTCACCGGCCTCGGCCAGCATGCGCGCGCTGCGGTAGATCCCGCCCTCGTCCCCGTGGATGTCTCGGTACGAACGCCCGGCCAGCCGGACCTCGAACTCGTCGGCCCGCCACCCCATGAACGGCAGGTGGGTGTGGCAGTCCACGAAGCCAGGGACGATCCCCCCGTCGACCCGCTCCGTCACCTCGCCGGCCCAGCCCGATGCCGGACCCGCGTACGTGACCCGGCCGTCCTCGAACGCGAGGACCGCGTCCGGGGTGGGGTCGGCCGCGCTCAGCTGGGGCCCCCCGCGGGGGGGCGCAGCGCCGGCCAGCGTGTACAGCGCGGGGGTCGAGACCGCACCGGAGGACGGCTGACTAGTCAATTGTGACCACCGAAAGTTGGTCCATTCGGGCCCTTGGAGAGACGGCGCCGCGCCCCACACAATATCTGGCAGCAACAACGCAAGGCCTGGCGGCGTGAGTCGCTGGGAAGCAGCGTGACGAGAGGGCGCTCGAACGCTGCATGTGCCAGGGGGGGACGCGCGGGCAGTCCCCCACCTGGCTTTTCTTTGCGTGACCTAGCAGTTCGTCTGGCCGACGAAGCAGCTTCCGGGCTTCCAGATCATCAGGACCAGCACGCCGAGCGTCAGCACGGCCATGGCGATGCCCAGCATCTGCGACCGCTTCCCCATCGCCTGCACCTCCGCGATGGTCTCCGGTCCGCCCTTGCCCTCCATCATCCCCTCGAGCTTCTCCTGGATCCTGTGGCCGTTGATCCGGCTCGGGCCCACGCCGATCGTGTAGGCCACCAGGAACAGGCCGGTCGCGGCGAGCAGCCAGGTGGACTTCCAGAACTCGTAGCGCCTGGTGAAGATCAGCGCGGCGCCGAACAGGGGTGCGAGCGTGAACGCGGGGATCACCAGCCGCTTCTCGATTGTGTTGCTCAGCCGGACGCCGAAGAGCGCATGCTGGGGATCCTTCTGGATCGCCGCGCCGATGATGCCGAAGACGAACGTCGGCCCCCACGCGACGATGACCGCCAGGATGTGCAGGATGAGCCAGAGCGTGGACCACTCGAACATGAGTACCTCCCTCGATCAGCCGCCGTCGGCATCAAAGCCCTCTGCCGGCGGCCAGTCAACGACCGGATGAGGCTCATCGTCGCCGGGAGACTGCCGGCCCGCCGAGATCGCGCCTGGCGGGCGCTCGTCGATTGGGAGCGCCAGGCCGAGTGGATGCTGGACGCGGCGTCGGTGCGCGTCCTGGGCGATCGCCGCGAGGGCGTGGGGACGCGCGTCGCGGTCCGCACGAAGCTGTTCGGCATCCCCCTGTTCACCGAGGTCCTCGAGGTCGTCGCGTGGGATCCGCCCGCGGCGCTCGACGTGGCCCACTCCGGCCTCCTCCGGGGGTTCGGCCGGTGGCGCCTGCGACCGGACGGCTCCGGGGCGACGACGTTCGAGTGGGAGGAGGAGGTCCGCCTGGCGATCCCGCTCGTGGGGGAGCTCGCCGCCCGGCTCTACCGGCCCGTCATGCGGCGGCTGATGCGCCGGGCGATCGCGAACCTGGCGGCGCTGCTGGCTACGCGTTCAGCTCCGCGACGAACGCCTCGAGGTCGTCCAGGTGGGCCGACGCGTGGCCGAACGGACGCTTCGGCGCGCCGAGGATCGAGCCGATCAGGGTGACCATCCGGTCCCGACGTTCCGCCGGGTAGGGCGCCTTGCGGTTCCATCCCTCGTCG
>JBBDTT010000001.1:5002-14042 GCA_040904285.1 Actinomycetota bacterium | reverse complement strand
GATCATCACCGGCCCCGGCGCCGCCGAGAAGCTGGCCCGAGATTCCGAGGCCGACCTCGTGCTGAACGCGATGGTCGGGGCGGTGGGGCTCGGCCCCACGCTGGCCGCGCTTCAATCCGGCAAGTCGGTGGCCCTCGCCAACAAGGAGTCGCTCATCGTCGGCGGGGAGCTGGTGATGGACCTCGTCAAGGGCGAGCCCGAGCGGCTGATCCCGGTCGACTCCGAGCACGCGGCGCTGGCCCAGTGCCTGCGCGGCGAGCGCCGTGAGGACCTCCACCGAGTCGTGATCACCGCGAGCGGCGGGCCGTTCCGCGGCTGGTCGCGCGAGGATCTGGCGCGCGCGTCGGTGAAGGAGGCGCTCGCCCACCCCACCTGGAACATGGGGCCGAAGATCACCGTGGACTCCGCCACCCTGATGAACAAGGGCCTCGAGGTCATCGAGGCCCACTACCTGTTCGGGCTCGACTACGCCGAGATCGACGTGGTGGTGCACCCCGAGTCGATCGTCCACGGGTTCGCGGAGTTCCGCGACGGCAGCGTGATCGCCCAGCTCGCCGACCCCGACATGCGGCTGCCGATCCAGCTGGCGCTGACGTATCCCGACCGGATGCGCTCGGGGATCAAGCCCCTGGACCTGGTGGCCCTCGGCCGTCTCACGTTCGAGGCCGTGGATCGCCAGGCGTTCCCGGCCCTCGACCTCGCGTACCGGGCCGGCCGGGCCGGCTTCACGTTCCCGGCGGTCATGAACGCGGCCAACGAGGTCGCGGTCCACGCCTTCCTCGAGGGGCGCCTTCGCCTGACCGACGTGCCGGACGTCGTCGAGGCCATCCTCGACGAGCACGAGCCCGCGCCGGTCGTCTCCGCCGTCTCGCTCGAGCGAGCCGACGCCTGGGCCCGGACCCGCGCCGAGCAGGTCGTCGCCGAGCGCACGGCGTGACCGACTAGGCTCGCCGCGTATGCCGGTCGCCATCGGGACCATCCTGTTCGTCGATCTCCTGATCCTGTTCGCCAGATCGGGCAACCGTGCGCTGGCCGGGGTCCTCAGCTTCATCGCCGTGATCCTGGTCGTCATCGTGATGCACGAGTTCGGCCACTTCGTCACCGCCAAGGCGTTCCGGATCAAGGTCACGGAGTTCTTCGTGGGGTTCGGCCCCCGGGTGTGGTCCGTTCGCCGGGGCGAGACCGAGTACGGGATCAAGGCCGTCCCGGCCGGCGGCTACGTCCGCATCGCCGGTATGAACCCGTTCACCGAGGAGCCGGTGGAGGACCAGCCCCGCACGTTCGGGGCCAAGCCGGCGTGGCAGCGGCTGATCGTCCTCGTCTCCGGCGCGGCGACCCATTTCCTGCTCGTGCTCCTCGCGCTCGTCGTGTACTTCTGGCTGGTCGGGGTCCCCATCTACGGCGTGGCCATCGGGTCGGTCGCCGACCGGCTGGACGGGCGGCCCTCGCCTGCGGCCATCGCGGGGCTCGAGCCCGGCGACCAGGTCCTGGCGGTGGACGACTTCGAGAATCCGACCGCCGACGAGCTCATCGAGTACACCCGCGCCCACGTCGGCGCGCCGATCGAGCTCGTGGTGGAGCGAGACGGCGAGCGCCTCACCTTCACCGTGACCCCCGTTCTGTCCGACTTGGAGGGCGAACGGGTCGGCCGCCTGGGCGTCGCGCTGGCCGAGCGCCGGGTCATCGAACGCGAGAAGCGCGGCCTGACGACCGCGGTGGGGGAGTCGTTCGCCACCACCGGCGGGCTCACCCTGGAGGTCACCAGGCGACTGGGCGACGTGTTCGGTCCCAAGGGGTTCGCGCGGCTGTGGGACCGGCTGCGAGGCGGGGAGGGCTCGCTCGACGACCCGGTCGGCCTGGTCGGCGCCGGCCGGCTGGCCGGTCAGGCCGTCGAGTCGGGCTCGCTCGACAACTTCTTCGGGCTGTTCGTCGGGTTCAACATCTTCGTGGGGATCCTGAACATCCTGCCCATCCCGCCGCTGGATGGAGGGCACGTCCTGCTCCTCGGCATCGAGAAGGCGCGCGGGGGTCGAGCTGTGGACATCCGACGGGTCATCCCGGTCATGGCGGTCGTCGCCGGCTTCTTGATCATCTACACGGTGCTCCTGCTGTACGCCGACATCTTCAACCCCATCCCGAACCCCTTCGGCCCGTAGTCGCAGAACCTTCACGAACGGGCGAACCGCGCCGGCGGAGGTGCTGCGTAGACTGGTCTGGAGATGACCATCCAGCGACGGGTGAGCCGGCAGCTTCGCGTGGGCGACGTCACCGTCGGCGGCGACGCGCCGATCCGCGTGCAGTCGATGACTACGACGAAGACCGCCGACATCAACGCGACGCTGCAGCAGATCGCCTCGCTGGTGGCCACCGGCTGCGAGATCGTGCGCGTGGCCGTCCCGCACTGGGAGGACGCGAAGGCGCTCCAGGCGATCGCGGCGAAGTCCACCATCCCCGTGATCGCGGACATCCACTTCCAGTGGAAGTACGCCATGGCCGCGCTCGAGGCCGGGATCCAGGGGCTGCGGATCAACCCCGGCAACATCAAGTATCACGACAAGGTCCGGCTGATCGCGCGCGAGGCGAAGGCCCGGAGCGTGCCCATCCGCATCGGCGTGAACGCCGGCTCTCTGGAGAAGGACCTGCTCGAGCGCTACGGCTCGCCGACGCCGGAGGCCCTGGTCGAATCGGCCCTCAACGAGGCCCGCATCCTGGAGGACGAGGACTTCACCGACATCAAGATCTCGGTGAAGCACTCCAGCCCCGCGGTGATGATCGAGGCCTACCGGCAGCTCGCGGCCGCCTGCGACTATCCGCTGCACCTCGGCGTCACCGAGGCCGGACCGATGCCGATGGGCGGCGTGAAGTCCGCGGTGGGGATCGGGACGCTGCTCGCCGAGGGGATCGGGGACACGATCCGCGTCTCGCTCACCGATGACCCCGTGGAGGAGGTCAAGGTGGGGAGCTGGATCCTGCAGTCACTCGGCCTCCGCAAGCGAGGATTGGACCTGGTGGCGTGCCCGTCGTGCGGCCGGGCCGAGGTCGACGTGCTCGGTCTGACCAAGCAGGTCAACGAGGCGCTCGAGGCCGCGAAGCTCCAGGCCCCCCTGCGGGTGGCCGTCATGGGCTGCGTGGTGAACGGCCCGGGGGAGGCCCGCGAGGCCGACCTCGGGATCGCCGCCGGCAAGGGATACGGCCAGCTGATCGTGCGGGGGGAGGTCCAGGCCAGCCGCATCCCCGAGGACCGGATCGTGGAGGTCGTCCTCGCGAAGGCGAAGGAGATGGCCGCCGAGCTCGCCGCAGCCGGCGACCGTGGCGACTGACCGCGGCTCCGGTGTGCGGTCGGCCACGATGCTGCCCTGAGGTCGCCTACCGAGTGCGGGCTCAGAACGCGCGCGCCCGGGCGACTCAGTAGGCGCGGGCCCAGGCGGCCACTTCGGTGCCCGGCTGCCCGCAGACGATGCAGGGGCCGCCCGGGTCGGCCTGGTCGAGCGGGAGGTACCGGATGGTGGCCTTGGTCTCGGCCTTGACCCGCGCTTCGCAGTCGGCGCTGGCGCACCAGGGAGCGACGGCGAACCCGCCGCTCGCCTCGAGGAACCCGCGCATCTCGTCGTAGGAGTCCGGTCGCGTGGTGTGCTCGTTGGTGAAGGTCTCGGCCTGCCCCTTCAGCCCGGCCTGGATCTCGTCCATCAGGCCGCGAACGTGGTCGGCGAGTCCGGGGAGCGGATGGGGACCCTTCTCCATAGTGTCGCGCCGGGACACGGTCGCCTGCTCCGCGTCGAGGTCCCTCGGGCCCAGCTCGAGGCGCACCGGGACGCCCTTCAGCTCCCACTCGTTGAACTTGTAGCCGGGGCGCTGCTCCTCGCGGGCGTCGATCTTCACCCGGATGCCGGTCATGTCGGCCGTGATCTTGTCGGCGGCCTCGAGCACCCGGGAGCGCTCCTCCTCGGTCCGGTAGATCGGCACGATGACCACCTGATGGGGGGCGAGCGCGGGAGGGAGCCGGAGGCCCGTGTCGTCGCCGTGGGACATGATCAGCCCGCCGACCAGGCGAGTGGTCGCCCCCCACGACGTCGCGTACGGGTGCTCCAGATCACCTCCTCGGCCCTGGAACTGAACCCCGTAGGCCTTGGCGAAGTTCTGCCCTAGGTAGTGGCTCGTGCTCGCCTGGAGGGCCTTGCCGTCGCGCATGAGCGCCTCGCAGGTGAAGGTTTCCTCGGCGCCGGGGAAGCGTTCCGCCGCGGTCTTTCGTCCCGGCCGGATGGCCAGGCCGATCACACGCTCCATCACGTCGCGATAGACGTCCTGGAGGATCATCCGCGCCTCGGCCATGGCCTCGTCGGCCGTCTCGTGCGCGGTGTGGCCCTCCTGCCAGTAGAACTCGGTCGTGCGCAGGAACAGGCGGGGGCGAAGCTCCCACCGCACCACGTTGCACCACTGGTTGTAGAGGAGCGGCAGGTCCCGGTAGGACTGGACCCACTTGGCGTAGGTGTCCCAGATGATCGTTTCCGACGTGGGCCGGATCACCAGGGGCTCCTCGAGCTTCTCTCCGCCCGCGTGGGTGACGACGGCGATCTCGGGCGCGAAGCCCTCGATGTGCTCGGCCTCCCGCTCGATCAGGCGGTGGGGGATGAACAGCGGGAACTGCAGGTTCTCGTGCCCCGTCGCCTTGATCCGCTCGTCGAGCGCCGCCTGGATGCGCTCCCAGATCGCCCAGCCGTAGGGCTTCACGACCATCGTTCCGCGCGCCAGCGAGTTCTCGGCGAGGTCCGCCTGCTTCACGACCTCCTGGTACCAGCCCGGGAAGTCCTCGGATTGCTTGGGAAGGGCCATGGGTGGCACAGGTTAGCAACCGAACCGAGGGCACCGCGGCGCCGTGGCGTCAGGGCGGCCCTCGGTTCGCGCCCATCACGTGCCGCGGTGCTCGATCCTCCCCGAGGACTCTCCCATCCGGCGTGGTGAAGACGGGCCGGCCACCGTCGGCGAGGCTGAGTCCGAACCCCTCCTGGTGCACGGCTCGGTGATGCGCCCAGCACAACAGCAGGAGGTTCGCCAGGGAGGTCGGGCCACCGTCCGCCCAGTGGACGACATGGTGGACGTCGCTCCACGCGGGCGGACGATCGCATCCCGGGAACCGGCAGTGCCGGTCCCGGACCTCCACCGCGCGGCGAAGCCCGGCGGGAACGACCCGCGTCTTGCGCCCGACGTCCAGCGGCTCGGAGTCGCCGGACATCACCATCCGCACCACCGAGGCGTCACAGGCCATCCTTCGCACGATCTCGGCGGGAACCGGACCGGCGTCGGGCAGCCCACCCGGTCCGGACCCCCTCGACAGCACGGACGCGTCCACGGTGACGGTCACGACCGGGCGCTCGCCGCCCACCCGCGGACGATCCCGGCTCCCCAGATAGGACCGGCAGAGGTGCTCGAGCGCGTCCGCCCGGCGCTGGGCGTGCGTCCTGACCTCCCCCCTGGAGCCCTCCGAGTCCACAACCGCCCGGACGGCCGTGATCAACACCTGGCCCGCCTCCGTGTCGAGCATCCCGTCCAACCGGACCATCCCGTCCAGCGTGCGTCCGTAGTGCACGCGGCGCGCCTCGTGGCGCCGCTTCGCCGCACCCGCGGGGTCTTCGACCCGATGCCGCCACAGCTCCACCCGGTTGCGAAAGGCCTTCTGCGAGAGCTCCGTGGCAGCCTCGACGAGGGTTCCCTCGGCACCGGAGAAGGCCTCCGGCGCGATCTTTCGAGCTTCCACCAGGGTCCGCAGCGCCGAGGAGGGCAGCTCGCCCGACGCAAGTGCCTCCCGGGCCGCCGGCATCTCCTGCAGCGCCCGGGCGGCCTCCACGTCCCGGCGGGCCTCCCACGCCGGCAGACGATGGCGGTCCGACAGCCACGCTTCGCACGAGGTGGCCCCGACCGCGGCCCACGCCCGAGCGCCGTCCACCTCGGCCAGCAGCCGCAGGCGCTTGGCGCTCAACGCGACCCACTCCCGGTGGACCTCGTCGAAGGCGTCCATGGGGGACGGGCGGAGCGAGCGAACGTCGGCAGAATCGAACATGTGTTCGACACGCTAGCACCACCCACTGACACCCTTGCGCTCCCGGTATCGCTGCTGTCAGGCTGACCGCCATGCCCAAGCTCGCCGGCTGGCGCAAGATCGCCTCCGCCATGTGGGGCCCGCCCGACGACCCGCAGGTCTACGGCATGCTGGAGTTCGACGCCACGCCGATGCGGGCGTACATCGAGCGGGCGAGGGGCGCCGGACACAAGGTGACGCCGACACACTTCGTCGGCCGGGCGCTGGCCGTGGCCCTCCACGAGGTCCCCGATTTCAACGTCCGCGTCGTGGGCGGCCGGGTCATCCCCCGGGACACCGTCGACGTGTTCTTCATCGCCGCCGTCGAGGGCGGCCGCGAGCTCTCCGGCGTCAAGGTCGAGCGGACCGACGAGAAGTCCGTGCTCGAAGTGGCGAGGGAGCTCTCGGACCGGGCCGGGCGGATGAAACAGGGCGACGATCCCGAGTTCGCCAAGACCAAGAAGAACATCGCGGGGATGCCGCGGCGCCTGCTCCGCCCGAGCATGAAGCTCTCGGCGTACGTCGCCGGCGACCGCAACAAGGCCATCAAGGCGCTCGGAGTGAAGGCCAGCCCGTTCGGCAGCGCGATGGTCACGAGCATCGGGATGTTCGGGATCCCCCAGGGCTTCGCGCCGCTGGCGCGGTTCTACCGGGTGCCGCTGCTGGTGCTGGTGGGCGAGATCACCGACCGGCCCGTGGCGATCGATGGCCGGGTCGAGGTCCGGCCGATGCTCCCCCTGACCGCCACGATCGACCACCGCTACGCCGACGGCTGGCACATCTCCCAGCTCCTGAAGCCGTTCAAGGCGTACCTGGCCGATCCCACCGCCTTCGAGCCGGTCCCGCAGGGCGAGTCGGACGGCGCGAAGCCGCGAGCACCGCGGAAGCGGACCGCTCGGACGGCGCGATAAGCTCACGCGCGATGGCCGGCAAGATCCCCCACGAGATCGTGACGTTCGTGAAGCTCCGCTCCGACGTCGAGGGCGTGCTCCAGCGGATCGGTCGCGAGACCTTCGACCTGGTCCTGATCGACCCGGAGGGCAACTGGACCCGCGGCGTCTTCACCTCCGAGGAGGCCGTTCGCGACGCCGCACGGTACCTGGAGATCCGCCTCCACGACGGGTGGGACGAGCGCCTCTCCCAGCGCATGAACCGCCGCGACCACTGGGGCGAGCCGGGCGGCCAGAAGCGCGCCATCTGAGCTCGATCCGAGCCCGACCCAGGCCGTCGGGAGCCGCGTTCCGCCAAGTGAAGTTGTGAACGCCGGTGCTATACTCGGAATCAGCTGAAAGCAGGTGTTTCGACCTGGACGTGGGCGCCCGCCCGCGTTCTTTTTTCGGGGGGCCTCGTGAGGGGCCCGCGTTGGGAGTCGGGTGCAGCTGGAGGGGGTCATCCGCTCGGTCGTCGAGGCGGACGGCCTGGAGTTGGTCGAGGCCGCGTTCGTCCGCGAGGGCGGCCGGCGAACCCTCCGTGTGACCGTCGACCGGGAGGGGGGCTTGGACCTGGACGCGATCGCGACCGTGTCCGAGCGCCTCTCGAGGCGCCTCGACGCCGCCGATGTCGTGACGGGCGGCCGCTACAGCCTCGAGGTGAGCTCCCCCGGTATCGAGCGCGCCTTGAGCGAGCCACGTCACTTCACCCGCCACGTCGGCGCGACGGTGAAGGTGAAGACGGCCGAGCCCGTCCAGGGTGCGCTGTCGCACCTCGGCACACTGGCTGCGGCCGACGATGATGGGTTCACCCTCGTCACGGAGGCCGGCGAGCGGCGACTGACGTACGCGGACGTGGCGTCCGCGAGGACCGTGTTCGAGTGGGGCGGAGGGACGAAAAAGTGAATATCGACATGATCAACGCGCTGCGCGAGCTCGAGCGGGAGAAGGCCATCTCGTTCGAGACGATCCTGCGCGGCCTCGAGGAGGCCCTCGCCGCGGCCTACAAGTCGTGGCGCCGCGGGTTCGGCGACGAGCCCGACGGAGCCCGATGCGAGCTCGATCCCGAGTCGGGCGCGGTCCGCATGTACGCCCAGGCCCTCGACGAGGAGCAGGAGAACGTCGTCGAGGAGCACGAGGTCGACCTGCCCGATGAGTTCCTTGGGCGGATCGCGGCCCAGACCGCGAAGCAGGTCATCTACCAGAAGCTCCGCGAGGCCGAGCACGAGCAGACCTACGAGGAGTTCTCGGGGCGGGAGGGCGACGTCGTCACCGGCATCATCCAGCAGGACTCGCACCGGTACACCCTGCTGGACCTCGGCAAGGTCGAGGCGCTGCTACCCCAGGCCGAGCAGGTCCCCAGCGAGCCGTATCGCCACGGCGAGCGGCTGAAGGCCTACATCGTCGAGGTCCGCCGCACGGCCAAGGGGCCCCAGATCGTCGTGTCGCGAACGCATCCCGGGCTGCTCAAGAAGCTCTTCGAGTTCGAGGTTCCCGAGATCGCCGAGGGCATCGTCGAGATGAAGGCGGTCGCGCGCGAGCCCGGGCACCGTTCGAAGATCGCGGTCTTCTCCCATGAGCCGGGGGTCGACCCGGTCGGGGCGTGCGTCGGCGCGAAGGGCGCCCGCGTGCGCATGGTCGTGAACGAGCTCCGTGGCGAGAAGGTCGACGTCGTGCCCTGGGCCGAGGATCCCCGCACGTTCGTCGCGTCCGCGCTGCAGCCGGCCAAGGTGAAGGAGGTCCGGATCGACCCCGACACCCAGACGGCTCTGGCGATCGTGCCCGACTACCAGCTGTCGCTCGCGATCGGCAAGGAGGGGCAGAACGCCCGGCTTGCCGCACGGCTGACCGGCTGGCGGATCGACATCAAGAGTGAGACCCAGGTGCACGAGGACGCCTCGAAGCCGGCTTCCCCGAAGGCGGAGCAACCCGCGCCGGCGGCCGCCGCCGTTGAGACCGAGACCGAGCCCGAGCCCGCCGCTCCCGAGCCCGAGCCCGCCGCTCCCGAGCCCGAGCCCGCCGCTCCCGAGCCCGAGCC
>JBBDTT010000001.1:0-4902 GCA_040904285.1 Actinomycetota bacterium | reverse complement strand
CGAGCCCGAGCCCGCCACGGCGCCCTCGGAGGAGTCCTCCGGCACCGCGTGAGCATGGCGAATCCCCTCCGGAGCTGTGTGGCGTGCCGGCGCGTGCGCGCGAGGGCCGACCTGGTGCGCGTGGCCCGGCCTGCGGGCGACGAGCCACGGCTCGACCTCGCGGGGACGTCCCCCGGCCGCGGCGCGTACGTGTGCCGGGAGTCGGCGTGTGTGGACCAGGCGATCCGCCGGGGCGGGATCACGCGTGCCCTCCGCGCTGAGCTGCCGCCGGATCAGGTCACTAGGCTACGGGCGATGGTGAGCGCATGAGGATCCACGAGCTGGCCAAGGAGCTCGGGGTCAAGTCCAAGGACCTGACCGAAGCCCTGTCGGAGATGGGGTACATCGGGCTGACCGCGAGCTCGTCGGTGCCCGACGAGGCCGTTCCGCGCCTCCGGGCCTCGGGCGGGAAGGCCTCCGGCAAGCCCGTCGAGGCCATCGAGGACGCGAAGGCGGCGCCCCGGCGCAAGCCCGAACCCGAGGCGGAGCCCGTCGCCGCCGCGCCGGAGCCGGAGCCCGAGCCCGAACCGGAGCCCGCCCCGGAACCCGTGGCGGCCGCCGCTCCGGAGGAGGACGGCAAGGTCCTCCGCGTGCATCGTGGCTCGACGCCGCAGGAGATCGCCGAGCGGGCGGGGATCACCGCGGCCGAGGTCGTGAAGGCCCTGATCCAGATGGGCGAGATGGTCACGGCCACCCAGTCGCTCACCGACGAGACGATCGCCGTCCTGCTGTCCCAGCTGGGCTACGAGGCCGAGATCGTCACCCCCGAGGAGGAGGAGGCCGAGGAGGACGACGGCTTCGAGGTGGACGAGTCCAAGCTCGTGACCAAGGCGCCCGTCGTGACGGTCATGGGACACGTCGACCACGGGAAGTCCTCGATCCTCGACGCGATCCGCGAGACGGACGTCGTGTCCGGCGAAGCGGGGGGCATCACCCAGCACATCGGCGCGTACCAGGTCCACCACGACTCCCGCCAGGTCACCTTCATCGACACTCCGGGGCACGAGGCGTTCACCGCCATGCGAGCCCGTGGCGCGCAGGTGACGGACATCGCGGTGCTCGTCGTGGCAGCCGACGACGGTGTGAAGCCGCAGACGCTCGAGGCCATCGACCACGCCCGCGCAGCCGGTGTGCCGATCGTGGTGGCGGTGAACAAGGTCGACAAGCCCGAGGCCGACCCGACGCGCGTGCGCCAGCAACTCTCGGAGCACGGCCTGCAGCCCGAGGAGTGGGGCGGTGAGACCGTGTTCGTCGACGTCTCCGCGAAGGAGAAGACCAACCTCGACCAGCTCGTCGAGATCCTGCTCCTCGTCGCCGACCTCCAGGAGCTCAAGGCCCTCCCCGACGGTCCCGCTCGCGGGGTGGCCATCGAGGCCCACCTGGACAAGGGTCGCGGCCCGGTGGCCACGGTCCTGGTCCAGCGCGGGAAGCTCCAGATCGGAGATCCGGTCGTCAGCGGCATCGCTCACGGACGGGTCCGCGCGATGTTCGACGAGCACGGCACGACCCTGGCCGAGGCCGGCCCCGCCAAGCCGGTCATGGTCCTCGGCTTCAACGCCGTCCCGCAGGCCGGCGACGACGTCCGCGTGGTGTCCGACGAGCGCGAGGCCAAGCACATCGCCCAGGAGCGCGAGACGAGGCACCGCGCGGCGGAGCAGGTCGCGTCCAGCCGGCCCACCTCCCTCATCGAGCTCCTCGCCCGCGCCCAGCAGGAGGAGGTCCCCGAGCTGCCCGTGATCATCAAGGCCGACGTCCAGGGCTCGATCGAGGCCCTCGCGGATGCCCTCGAGAAGCTCCCCAGCGACGAGGTCCGCGTCCGCGTGCTGCACCGCGGGGCCGGCGGGATCGGGGAGAACGACGTGACGCTGGCGCAGGCGTCCGGCGCGATCATCATCGGCTTCAACGTGCGCCCCTCGGCCGCGGCCGCGGAGCTGGCCGAGAAGGAGGGCGTGGACGTCCGCCTGTACACGGTCATCTACCAGGCGGTCGACGACATCCGCTCGGCGCTGTCGGGGATGCTCACGCCGGGCGAGGAGACCGTCGAGCTCGGCCGCGCCGAGGTCCGGGCGATCTTCCGCCACCCCCGCCAGGGCGTCATCGCCGGGTGCTACGTGGTGAACGGCACGATCGTCCGCGGAGCGCGTGCCCGGCTCGTCCGCGACGGCACGATCGTGTACGACGGCCGGATCGCCTCGCTCCGCCGGTTCAAGGACGACGTCCGGGAGGTCGCGGAGGGCTTCGAGTGCGGCATCGGCCTCGAGAACTTCCAGGACATCAAGGAAGGCGACCTCATCGAGGCCTACGAGGTCCGCGAGGTCGAACGAACCCTCTAGGCTGGAATCGTGCTCGTCTCCGTGGCGCGGTTCGACCTGCGGATCCCGAACGTGCGGTCCCTCAAGGAGAAGCGGCACGTCGTGAAGACGCTGACCGCGAGCCTGCGCACCAAGTTCAACGTCTCGGTGGCCGAGGTGGGGCACCACGACCTGTGGCAGCGAACGGGGATCGCGGTGTCCGCGGTGGCCGGCGACGGGTACCACCTCAAGCGGGTGATGCACGAGGTGGAGAAGCACGTGGAGCGCTTCGGGCCGGTCGACGTGATCGACCGCACGGTCGACCTCCTGGATCCCGAGGACGTGTGAGTTGACCGAGGGCGTCCGGCCGGAGCGCGTCGGCGAGGCGTTCAAGGAGGTCCTGGCCGAGGAGATCCCGCGCCTGAAGGACCCGCGCGTGGGGTTCGTGACCGTCACCCAGGTCAGCGTGACCCCGGACCTGCGCAAGGCCCACGTCTATTACACCGTCCTCGGCGAGGAGTCCGCCACCCGGGCGACCCACGCCGGGCTTCGGTCCGCGCGAGGGCACCTCCGGGCGGCGCTCGGCCGCAAGATCCGCCTGAAGTTCCTCCCCGACATCGAGTTCCACCGGGACGAGGGCATCGCCCACGCAACGCGCGTGGACGAATTGCTCCGCGAACTGGGAGCATCGGAGGGTGATGACTGATCTGGACCGGGCCTACGAGGAGGCGGCGAAGCTCCTGGCCGGGGCGTCGAGGGTCGCGCTGGCCTGCCACCTGAACCCCGACCCCGACGCGATCGGCTCGATGCTCGGCCTGGCCCAACATCTGAAGGAACGAGGCGCCGAGGTGGCCGGCTCGTGGGGGAACGAGCCGTTCACCAAGCCCCGGTTCATGCACGCGCTGCCGGCGGCGGAGCTGGTCGTGGCCCCGAAGGACTTCCCCCCGCAGCCCGACGTGTTCGTCACCCTCGACACGGCCTCGGCGGACCGATTGGGGACCCTCGAGCCGGTCCTCGAGAAGGCGGGCGCGACGCTCGTCGTCGACCACCACGTCACGAACCCGGGGTTCGGGACCGTGAACCTCATCGACCCGAAGGCGTCCTCGACGGCGGAGATGGTCATGCGCCTGATCGGCGCGATGGGCGGGCAGATCTCGCCCGAGAGCGCCGCCTGCCTGTACGCGGGGATCGTCACCGACACGGGCCGGTTCCAGTACGAGGCGACGACCCCGGAGACCCTGCGCGTCGCGGCCGAGCTCCGCACGTCGGGGTTCGACCACGCGGCCCTGGCCCGCGCGCTGTTCGAGGACAACTCGCTCGGCTTCCTGAAGGCGCTGGGGACCGCCCTCGACCGGGTGCAGCTCGATCCGGGGGCGGGGCTCGTCTGGACCTACCTGAGCCAGGAGGACCTCGAACGCACGGGCATCCCGATGGGGGAGACGGACGACCTGATCGACGTGATCCGCACGGTCCGCGAGGCGGATGCGGCCGCGGTGATCAAGCAGCAGCGCGACGGGACGTGGAAGGTCAGCCTCCGGTCCAAGGGGGGCCACGACGTCGGGGCGGTGGCGGCATCGTTCGGCGGCGGCGGCCACCGGCTCGCGGCCGGGTACACCTCGGTGGGGACGCTCGAGGAGACCGTCGAGCGGCTCCTGCCGGCTCTGCGGTGACCTCCGCGCCCGACGGCATCCTCCTCGTCGCGAAGCCGCGGGGGATCACCTCGCACACGGCCGTCGCGAAGGTCCGACGGGCCCTCGGGATCAAGAAGGTCGGCCATTCCGGGACGCTCGACCCGATGGCGGAGGGCCTGCTCGTGATGGGCGTCGGACGGGGAACGCGGCTCCTGCGGTTCTTGGCCGGCTTCGACAAGACCTACGAGGGCACGGCGCGTCTGGGCGTCGAGACCGACACGCTCGACGCCGACGGCGAGGTCACCGCCACCGCCCCGGTGGAGACCACCGAGGACGACGTCCGCGGGGCGTTCGCGAAGGGGACCGGCACGATACTCCAGACGCCTCCCGCCTACTCGGCGGTCAAGGTGGGCGGCCGCGCCCTGTACAAGTCCGCCCGTGCGGGCCAGGACGTCCGGGCCGAGCCGCGGGAGGTGCACGTGGCGGCGTTCGACCTCCTTGGCCTTCGGGGGGACGAGGCCGAGTTCCGGGTGGTGTGCTCGACCGGGACCTACGTCCGCGTCCTGGTCGCCGAGGCCGGCCGGGAGCTGGGCTGCGGGGCGCACCTCACCCGGCTGGTGCGGACGGCGATCGGCCCCTTCCGTTTGAAGGACGCCCGCGATCCCGAGGACCCCGGCGACCCGCTGCCCCTGGACGCCGCCGTCGCCCACCTGCCGAGCTTCACGCTGCCGGCCGAGGAAGTCGAGTCGTGCCGGAACGGTTGCATCCTCGCCCCCGCCGGGTTCGCCGGGCCCTACGCGGTGCGGGACCCGGAGGGTGCGCTGATCGGTGTGTACGAGGACCGGGGGACGAAGGGCGTCCCCCAGGTCATCGTCCGCCCGGCGTGAGGACGAGCCCAACCCGATCGGACGACGAAGGGGGGGGGCCCGCGGCCCCCCCCC